>NZ_BAAAGU010000019.1:0-94277 GCF_039524635.1 Streptomyces thermocarboxydovorans
CCCCAGGGAGTTGAGCTCTGGACTTGTCTTCCTAAGCCCGCTTGGCCTCCGACTTCCCCCTCCGGGCGGGACGCCGTCGCCGGCTCCCGGGCCCGATGTGCACGGCGCGCCGACCATCGTGGCGCCCATGCAGACTCCGCCCGGCGGATCCCCGGTGCCGCCCCGGCCCCGGCGCCCGCGCCGTACGGGCAGCCCGGCCAGCAGCCGCCGCCCCCTCCGGGCTACGGCGGCCAGCCGGCCCCCGGCCAGACGGCGCCCCTGCCGCCCGGCTACGGCGCTGGTTCGCAGGCGCCCCAGGCGCCCCAGGCGCCGCACGTGCCTCAGGCACCCCAGGCGCCCACGCCGCCGCCCGGCTACGGCCAGCCGACCCCGCCGCCCGGTTACGGCCAGCAGCCGCCGCCGGGTCAGATGCCCGGCCAGGTGCCGGGCCAAGTGCCGGGCCAGGCGCCCGGTCAGATGCCCGGTCAGATTCCCGGCCAGCAGGCGCCCTACGGGGCGCCGCAGGGTGCTCCCCAGGGCGCGCCGCAGGCCCCGGGTGTGCTCGGCGCGCTCCAGCAGTACAAGGAGACGCCCACCGGCCAGCGCTGGACCCAGCAGAACCGCAAGCTGATGCGCGCCGACCTGAGCATCGGCGGCCAGCCCGTGCTGGCCCGGCAGGGCAGCATGGTGCTCTACCAGGGCAAGGTCGACTTCAGCTACAAGGGCGCCGGGTTCACCGGCCGCATCGTCGGCAACGCCACCGGCCAGGAGATGCAGCTGATGCGCTGCACCGGCCAGGGTCAGGTGTTCTTCGCCGAGGACTCCACGATGCTGCACCCGATCGAGCTGCAGGGCGACGCGGTGTGCGTCTCCGCGGAGAACGTCCTCGCCTTCGACGAGGGCCTGCAGTACGAGGTGCGCCGCATCGAGGGCCACGGCATCCCCGGCGGGGCGCTGTTCACCATGCAGTTCCAGGGCACCGGCACCCTCGTGGTGAAGACCCACGGCATGCCCGTGGTGCTGCCGGTCACGCCCACCACGTTCGCCGACGCCAACGCCGTCGTGGCCTGGTCGGCCGGCGCCCAGGTGGTCGTCTCCAGCCAGGTGCGCATGCGCCGCAACGCCTACCCCGGCGCCTCCGGCGAGAGCGTCAACCTCCAGTTCCGGGGCGCCCCCGGCAACTTCATCGTCGTCCAGCCGTACGAGATCTGAAGGAGCCCGTCATGAACCAGCCTCTCGCGGGCTTCGCCCCCGCTCCCGTCACCGCCCGCATGGAGAACCACGGCAACCACATGCTGAAGGTCGCCATGCAGACCGGCAACGACCTCTTCGCACGCGTCGGTTCGATGGTCGCCTACGAGGGCTTCGTCCAGTACGAGCCCAACCCGCCGGCCGTCCGCCAGATCGCCAAGGACTGGCTGACCGGCGAGGGCGCGCCGCTGATGAAGTGCTCCGGCGACGGCCTGCTCTACCTGGCCGACTACGGGGCCAACGTCGTCGTGATCAACCTCAACGGCGACGGCATCTCCGTCAACGCCACCAACCTGCTCGCCTTCGACGCGCATCTGTCGTGGGGCGTCGAACGGGTCAAGGGACTGGCGAAGTTCGCCGGCCAGGGCCTGTGGAACACCAGGATCTCCGGGCAGGGCTGGGTCGCCCTGACCTCGCGCGGCAAGCCGATCGTCGTCGACTGCGGCGGCGGCGAGGACGAGACGTACGTCGACCCGGACGCCCTGGTCGCCTGGTCCCCGAACCTCAAGGTGAAGGGCAAGCGCAGCTTCCGCGCCCAGTCGCTGATCGGCCGCGGCAGCGGCGAGGCCTACCAGATGGCCTTCTCCGGTCAGGGCATCGTCGTCGTCCAGCCCAGTGAGGACAGCACCGACCGTCTCCGGCTCCGGGGCTGAGGGGGAGCAACACATCATGCAGAGCCCGCTTTTCGCCTACAACGACCAGCAGACCCAGGAGCGCTGGAGTCTGCAGAACAAGCAGATGCTCCGGGTCGTCCTGGAGGGGCACGACGACGTCCTGGCCCGCAAGGGATCGATGGTCGCCTACCAGGGCCTCGTCGAGTTCGACGCCGAGTACCAGAGCAGCCAGCAGTCCCGTGCGCGGGCGAACACCGGTGAGGGGCTTGACCTGATGCGCTGCCACGGGCAGGGCACGGTCTTCCTCGCCAACCTGGCCCAGCACATCCACATCATGGAGGTGGAGCAGGAGGGGCTGACGGTCGACAGCAGCTATGTGCTGGCGATGGACTCCTCGCTGCACCACGAGGTCATCGCCGTCGACAGCCTCTACGGCATCTCCGGCTCGGGGAAGTACCAGCTCAACATCACCGGCCGCGGCAAGGTCGCCCTGATGACCTCCGGTATGCCGCTGCTGCTGCAGGTGACGCCGGACAAGTACGTCAACTGCGACGCGGACGCCATCGTCGCCTGGTCGACCGGGCTGCGGGTGCAGATGCAGGCGCAGACGCACTCCTCCGGCGTGTGGCGGCGCCGCGGCAACACCGGTGAGGGCTGGGAGCTGAGCTTCATGGGCACCGGCTACGCCCTGGTCCAGCCCAGCGAGCTGCTGCCGCCGCAGAACGCCCAGATCGGCTCGGGCCTGGCGGCCCAGTACGGCATGGGTCAGCAGGGTGCCCGCGGGCAGAACCAGGGCAACGTCTGGAACTGACCCGGCAGGCACAGCAGTGAGGGGCGACCGCCGTGGCGGTCGCCCCTCACACGTCCATGAAAGCCATGCGCCCTCACAGCCGGGCGCGCGTCGCCTCCAGCAGGCGCACGACGGACTCGTCCGCCACGCCGGCCACCTCGGCGTAGGGGAACCAGCGCACGTCCAGGGACTCGTCGCTGACCGTGTGGGCCGCGTCCGGCGGCGCCAGCACCGCGTACTGCACATCGAGATGCCAGTGGCAGGGCGGCGGGATCGGGTGCCGGTCGAGCCTGACAGGGCCGCCCGGCAGCAGGCGCAGCCCGGCGACGCCCGACTCCTCCGCCGCCTCCCGCAGTGCCGCCGCCGACAGCGAGGCGTCACCGGGCTCGCAGTGGCCGCCCATCTGCAGCCACATGCGCAGCTTCCGGTGCAGCGTCAGCAGCACGCGCTCCCGCTCGGGGTCGATCACCAGGGCGCTCGCCGTGAGATGCCCCTGTTCGCAGGACTTCCACATGCCGTCCGGGTGGGCCGCCAGGTGGTCCAGAGAGGCCTGGCGCAGCTCGGGCTGGCCCTCGTACTCCTTCAGCACGAGGACCGCGTCGTCGTGGAGGCTCACTCGGTCCCGTCGTCCTTCTTCGGGGCGTCACCGGCGGACCCGTTCTTCGGGGCCTCACCCGTCTCACCCGTCTCACCCGTCTCACCCGTCTCACCCGGGGAGTCGTCCTTCGGGGCGTCGCCCGAGGCGCCGTCGTGCTTCGTCAGGTCCGGCTTGGAGCCGCTCGCCGCCTCGCCGAGCATCTTGTCCAGCTCGGAGAAGTCGACCTGCTGCTCACGGTGCACAAAGCCGTCCGGGTCGTCCAGGTCGGTGGCGTTGGGCAGCATGTCCGGGTGGGCCCACAGGGCGTCCCGTCCGTCCACCCCGCGCGCGTCGGTGAGCGAGGCCCACAGGCGCGAGGCGTCGCGCAGGCGCCGCGGGCGCAGCTCCAGACCGATCAGCGTGGCGAAGGTCTGCTCGGCCGGGCCGCCCGAGGCACGGCGGCGGCGCAGGGTCTCGCGCAGCGCGTCCGCGGACGACAGCCGGGGCTTGGCCGCCGCGTGCACCACGGCGTCCACCCAGCCCTCGACCAGCGCCAGAGCCGTCTCCAGACGGGCCAGCGCGGCCTTCTGCTCGGGCGTGTCCTCCGGCTGGAACATGCCCTGCTGCAGCGCCTCCTGCAGCTGCTCCGGATTCTGCGGGTCGAACTGGCCGACCACGTCCTCCAGCTTGGCGGTGTCGACCTTGATCCCGCGCGCATAGCCGTCGACCGCGCCGAACAGATGCGAGCGCAGCCACGGCACATGGGCGAACAGGCGCTGGTGGGCGGCCTCGCGCAGGGCGAGATACAGCCGCACCTCCTCCTGCGGGACGCCCAGGTCCTTGCCGAAGGCCTCGATGTTCACCGGCAGCAGGGCGGCCTTGCCGGCCGGGCCCAGCGGCAGGCCGATGTCGGACGAGCCGACGACCTCACCGGCGAGCACCCCGACGGCCTGCCCGATCTGCGTGCCGAACATGGCCCCGCCCATGGAGCGCATCATGCCGATCAGCGGGCCGGCCATGGCCTGCATCTCCTCGGGCAGCACATCGCCCATGGCGTTGCCGACGCGCTCGGCGACCGGGTCGACCAGCTCACGCCAGGCGGGCAGGGTCGCCTCGACCCACTCCGCGCGGCTCCACGCCACGGCGGAGTGCGCGCCCGAGGGCAGCGAGGTGACACCGTCCAGCCAGAGGTCGGCCAGGCGGACGGCCTCCTCGACCGCCTTGCGGTCGGCGGGGCCGACGCTCGCGTCCTTGGTGCCGTCGGCCGTGCCCTGGGACACGGTCTGGCGGGCGATCTGCTTGGCCATGTCCCAGTTCACCGGGCCGCCCTCGTAGGAGAGCATCTGCCCGAGCTGCTGGAAGGCCGCGCCCAGGTCGGTGGGGTTCAGCGACCCGAACATCGCGGCGAACGGATTGTCCGCGCCCGGGCCGCCAAAGCCTCCGGCTCCGGGCATGCCGAAACCGAACGGGTTGGCCGGGCCCTGACCACCGCCGCTCTGCGGGTCCTTCTTCTTGCCCTCGTCGCCGTCGTCCGGCTCCTCCGGCGGAAGGCCGAATCCGAATGGGGTGTCACTCACGGGATTCCTCGGCTGGTAGGGCCGCCGGTTCTTTCCGGCGGCACGGCTGCCCGACAACACCACCCAGCGTAGACACCTGAGCCGGTTCGGGCCTCGGTGCTTCGCCGACAGAAGGCCTGCGGCAGGATGGATGCCACCTGGTACGTACGCGTCACATGCGCCCGTACTGAAGACAACCGCTGGAGACGCCCGGTGAGTTCCCCAGATCCGCAGGTTCGCGCAGCGCGAAACCGGTCAACGCGAAACCGGTCAACCAGTCCCGCGGGCCGCGGGCCCGTCGTCGCGGTCACCGGCGCCGCGACCGGCGTCGGCGCGCTGCTCACCGAGCGGCTGGTGGCCTCGGAGGAGATCAAGCAGGTCATCGCCATCGACGAGCGGCGCGGCGAGTGCGACGAGGCCCGGTGGCACATCCTCGATGTGCGCGACCCGGCCATCGCGGACAAGCTGCGCGGCGCTGACGTGGTGGTGCACCTGGCCCTCGACCTCGATCTGGAGACCGACGCCGCCGCGCGGACCGCTTACAACGTCCGGGGGACCCAGACCGTCCTGACCGCCGCCGCGGCGGCCGGTGTGCACCGGGTGGTGCTGACCACCTCGGCGATGGTCTACGGCGCCCTGCCGGACAACGAGCTGCCGCTGTCCGAGGACGCGGAACTGCGCGCCACGGCCGAGGCCACCGGCGTCGGCGACCTGCTGGAGATCGAGCGCCTGGCCCGGCGGGCACCCCGCGCGCACCCCGGGCTCAATGTCACGGTGCTGCGCCCCGCCATCCTGGTGGGCGGCACCGACACCGCGCTGACCAGGTACTTCGAGTCGCCCCGGCTGCTGGTGGTGGCCGGCTCGCGCCCCGCCTGGCAGTTCTGCCACGTCGAGGACCTGTGCAGCGCCCTGGAGTACGCGGTGCTGGAGAAGGTCGACGGCGAGCTGGCCGTCGGCTGCGACGGCTGGCTGGAGCAGGAGGAGGTCGAGGAGCTCAGCGGCATCCGGCGCATGGAGCTGCCGTCGGCGGTGGCCCTGGGCGCGGCGGCCCGGCTGCACCGGATCGGCCTGACCCCGTCCCCGGCCGGCGACCTCGCCTACACGATGTACCCGTGGGTGGTCAGCGGCAGCAGGCTGCACGACGCCGGCTGGCGTCCCGCCTACACCAACGAGGAGGTGCTGGCGGAGCTGCTCGAGGAGGTCTCCGGGCGGCACACGGTGGCCGGACGGCGGCTGGGCCGCAAGGACGCGACGGCGGCGGGCGCCGCGGGCGCGACGGTGGCGCTGCTGGGCGCTGCGGCGGTGGTCCGGCGGGCACGCAAGGCGCGCCGGCGCATCTGACACCCGGCAACCCCTCGGACCGGGCCCCACGGCACCGGTCCCGTGGAGGACTCACGGTGAAGATTCGCGGTCCTGTAGAAGACTCCGAACCGCCGGGCTCACCTGCCGGTCGAAACCGCAATACCCGGCTGTCGGCGGCGTACGGCACGATGGGGGCATGACTACGACGCATGACCACCCCGGCGAGCAGGCCGCCCAGGACCCGATCAAGCTGATCGGCATCCGGGACACCCCCCTGTCGGTGGACGAGGTCTTCCGGGCCGTCGGGGACGACGCGGCCGGCGGCACGGCACTGTTCGTCGGCACCGTGCGCAACCACGACGGGGGCGCCGATGTCGAGAAGCTGAGCTACTCGTGCCACCCCACCGCCGAGGCCGAGATGCGTCGCATCGCCGAGAAGGTCGTCGCCGACCACCCCGTGCGGGCGCTGGCGGCCGTGCACCGCGTGGGGGACCTCGCGGTCGGGGACCTCGCCGTGGTGGTCGCCGTGTCCTGTCCGCACCGGGGCGAGGCCTTCGAGGCCTGCCGGAAGCTCATCGACGACATCAAGCACGAGGTGCCGATCTGGAAGCACCAGACGTTCGCCGACGGAACGCAGGAGTGGGTCGGCGCCTGCTGAGGCAGGCCACCCCTCCCGAGGGCCTCTCCCAGCACCGTTTGTCCGGTTGCGTAACCGGTCCCCTGACGTGAGCGTTGTCACTGCGAATGGTTAATCTTCTGATCAGTCCGTCGCGGACGCTCACGGGTTGGGAGGTCGGTATGGATGTGCTCGCCTGGCTGCTGATTCCGCTCGTGGCGGCCGTCGTCTCGGGCCTGTGGGGAAGCTGGTCCCTGAGAACCCGGAAGATACGCAGCGACGGTCCCGAACTGGACGGATACGCCCGTTTTCGCGAGGCGATGGAGAAGTCCCGTACCGGCACCTGAGCAGGCGGCCCTGACGGTGCGCTGACAGAACCGTCCCGTACTGTCGAGACATGCCACGCCGCACCGCGACGATGCTCGCCTCCACCCTGATGCTGATCGCGCTTCTGTGCGCGGGAGTGTTCATCCCCGTGCCGTACGCGGAGATGTCCCCGGGTCCGACGGTGAACACCCTCGGCGAGCACGACGGCGAGCCGGTGCTGCAGATCTCCGGGCGCAAGACCTATCCGACCGAGGGCAAGCTGAACATGACCACGGTGCGGGTCACCAGCGCCGACTACCGGATGAACCTCGTCGAGGCGGTCTACGGCTGGCTGGCGCACGACAACAAGATCGTGCCGCACGACACCCTCTACCCGAACGGCAAGACGGAGGAGGAGTCGACCCAGGAGAACGCCGAGGAGTTCACCCAGTCGCAGGAGAGCGCCAAGGTGGCGGCGCTGAAGGAACTCGACGTCCCGGTGAAGTCCTGGGTGGTCGTCTCCACGGTGGTCAAGGGATCCCCGGCCGAGGGCAAGCTGCACGCCGGCGATGTGATCAAGGCCGTCGACGGCAAGGCGGTCAAGAAGCCGGCCGATGTCGCCGACCTGGTGACCAAGCACCAGCCGGGGGAGAACGTGGTCTTCACGATCGTGCCCGCCAAGGAGCAGGCCGCCGCGCGGAAGGAGAAGCGGCCGGCGCGGACCGAGAACGTCACCATCACCACCCGGACCTCGAACGACGCCGGTGAGAAGCGCGCCATCGTCGGCATCTCCGCCGGGACCGACCACACCTTCCCGTTCACCATCGACATCAAGCTCGCCGACGTCGGCGGCCCGAGCGCCGGGCTGATGTTCGCCCTCGGCATCTACGACAAGCTCACGCCGGGCAGCCTCGCCGGCGGCGCCTTCGTGGCCGGCACCGGCACCATCGACGACAACGGCAAGGTCGGGCCGATCGGCGGCATCGAGATGAAGACCGTCGGGGCGCGGGCCAAGGGCGCCGAGTACTTCCTGACGCCCGCCGACAACTGCGCCGCGGCCGCCAAGGACACCCCCGACGGTCTCACCCTGGTGAAGGTGGGCACCATCGACGACGCCCTCGACGCCCTGGAGGACATCCGCTCCGGCGACACCGACGCCCTGCCGTCCTGCAAGGCGTCGTGAATCTGGTCCTTACGGCCTCCTGACCCCGTCGGGGCGGCTACTCCTCGAAGGTCGCTGCCAGCGCGTCCGCCAGCCCCGGGACCAGATCGGAGCCGGTGAGGACCTCGGTGGGGGAGTCCTTCTCCCGCAGCCGCAGCGCCGACTCCCGGCTGCCGTCGCGCAGCACCGCGACCGTCATCCGGACCTCCTGACGCTCGGGGTGCTCGGACACCCACTTGTTCAGCGCGGCCTCGTCGAGATCCTCCGGCACCTCCGCCTCCGCGGACGGCGGCAGCATCAGACGCTCCACGGTCAGGGCGCAGCCGGTCACCGCCTCCGGCCAGGCGATGGTGCCCAGGAACTCGTCGAGCGGCTTGCCCGTTGGAATCTCGTCCTGCTCGATCGGGGTGAGGGCGTCCGCCTCCTGCTCCCCGCCCAGACCGAGCCGGTCGGCGAGCGAGGGCTGCTCGGCGCGCAGCCGGGCGGTGTTGACAAGAGCGAAGAGGCGTGCGGGACGGTCCCAGCCGAGGCCGGAGACGTACTCGTCGATCTCGAGCACGGCCCTGGTGAGCGGGCTGGCCGCCATGGGTGTGTTGGACATGGTCACAATCCTCTCTCGTTCCTGGCCGGAATCGGGAACCGAGTAAAGGGTGAGTAAGTTGCATAGGTGTGGGCCCACGATCACGTGGGGCCGCTCACGGTCCACGAACACGCGGGCCTGACGAATCAACAGCGAACTTCGAGGTGCCTACCTTGGCTTTCCAGATGCCGGACCGCGGCGGAGGCCCGACGGGGCCACGGATCAGAGTGGGCCGCCCGTCCCGGCGGGTCCGGACCCTGCTCATGACACTGGGCGTCCTGGCCGTCCTCGGCATGGTCTTCACCATGTTCGCGGGGTTCTGGACCGACTGGCTGTGGTACCGCTCGGTTCACTACTCGTCGGTGTTCACGACGACCCTGTGGACCAAGATCGGCCTCTTCTTCGTCTTCGGTCTGCTGATGGCCCTCTCCGTCGGCTTCAACATCTGGCTGGCCCACCGGCTGCGGCCGCCGCTGAGCGCCATGTCGATGGAGCAGCAGAACCTCGACCGGTACCGCATGAGCATCGCCCCGTACAAGAAGTGGCTGCTGCTCGGCATCACCGCGCTGGTCGGTCTGATCGCGGGCGCCTCGGCCTCCAGCCAGTGGCGCACCTGGCTGATGTGGGTCAACGGCGTGCCCTTCAACGAGAAGGACCCCCAGTTCAAGCTGGACGTCTCCTTCTACGCCTTCGACCTGCCCTGGTACCGCTTCCTGCTCGGCTTCGGGTTCGCCGCCGTCATCCTGTCGGTGATCGCCGCCGCGCTCACCCACTACCTGTACGGCGGCCTGCGCATCACCAGCCCGGGCGCCCGCGCCACGGCCGCGGCCACCGGCCATCTGTCGGTGCTCATCGGCATCTTCGTCGCGCTGAAGGCCGTCGCCTACTGGCTCGACCGGTACGGCCTCGCGGTCAAGTCCAGCGACTTCAAGGCGACCGACAACTGGACCGGTCTGCGGTACGTCGACGCCAACGCCTATCTGCCGGCCAAGACGATCCTGTTCTGCATCGCCGTGATCTGCGCGCTGCTGTTCTTCGCCACCCTGTGGCGGCGCACCTGGCAGCTGCCGGTGATCGGCTTCGGCCTGATGGTGCTCTCCGCCATCCTGATCGGCGGTCTCTACCCGGCGATCGTGCAGAAGTTCCAGGTCCAGCCGAACGAGCAGGCCAAGGAAGCGCCGTACGTCGAGAAGAACCTCAAGGCCACGCGTGAGGCCTACGGCATCGACGGAACGCAGGTCAGGGACTACCCGGGCGTCAGCCAGACCGAGGACAAGAGCCGGCTGCGGGACGACGTCCCCGGTGCGGCCAGCATCCGCATCATGGACCCGAACGTCGTCTCGCCGACCTTCCAGCAGCTCCAGCAGATCAGGAACTACTACGCGTTCCCGACCAACCTGGACGTCGACCGGTACAGCAAGGACGGCAAGGACCAGGACACGGTCATCGGCCTGCGCGAGCTGAACTACAACGGCATCCCCAAGCGGAACTGGATCAACGACCACTTCCGCTACACGCACGGCTACGGAGTCGTCGCCGCCGAGGGCACCAGCGCCGACTCCGGCGGACGTCCGGAGTTCACCGAGTCCGACCTGCCGTCCAAGGGCGACCTCGGCAAGTACGAGCAGCGCATCTACTACGGCGAGCGGACGACGACGTACTCGATCGTCGGCGGTCCCCAGAAGGAGATCGACTACTCGGACGACACCGGCGAGAAGACGTACAGCTACCAGGCGGACAGCGGCGTCAACCTCTCCAACCCGCTGAACCGCGCCGCCTACGCCGTCGCCTTCAGCGAGCCGCAGATCCTGTACTCGGGCGCGATCGGCGAGGGTTCGCGGATCCTGTACAACCGCACGCCCAAGGAGCGGGTCGAGGCCATCGCCCCGTGGCTGACCATCGACGGCGACGCCTATCCGGCGGTCGTGAACGGGCGGATCCAGTGGATCGTCGACGCCTACACGACCACCAACGGCTACCCGTACTCCTCGCGGACGACCCTCGGCGACACCACGGCCGACTCGCTGACCGCCACCAACGACCAGCGTGCGGTGGTGGCCCAGCAGAACCAGGTCAACTACATCCGCAACTCGGTCAAGGCGACCGTCGACGCCTACACCGGTGAGGTCAAGCTCTACCAGTGGGACACCGAGGACCCCGTCCTGAAGACCTGGATGAAGGCCTTCCCGGACACGGTGGAGCCGCGGAGCGAGATCTCCGGCGAGCTGATGGCGCATCTGCGCTACCCGCAGGACCTGTTCAAGGTGCAGCGCGAACTGCTCACCCGCTACCACGTGAAGGACGCCACCACGTTCCTCTCCGGCAGCGAGGTGTGGCAGGTGCCGGACGACCCGACCAACAAGACGGGCGACGCGGTGCCGCCGTACTACCTGAGCATGAAGATGCCCGACCAGAAGGAGCAGGTCTTCTCGCTCACCACGACGTTCACCCCGAACGGCCGTGACAACCTGAGCGCCTTCATGGCGGTCAACGCCGATCCGGGCACCTCCGACTACGGCAGGATCAGAATCCTGAAACTGCCGACCAGCACCACGGTCTCCGGACCCAAGCAGGTGCAGAGCCAGTTCAACTCGCAGCAGGACATCGCCGAGACGATCCGTCTGCTCCGGGGCGGCGACTCCGAGGTCGAGTACGGCAACCTGCTGGCCGTGCCGCTGGACGGAGGACTGCTCTACGTGGAGCCGGTCTACGTCCGCGGTGGCGGACTGAAGTACCCGCTGCTGCGCAAGGTGCTGGTGACCTACGGCGGCCAGACGGCCTTCGAGGACACCCTCGACCAGGCCCTGGACAAGGTCTTCGGCGGTCAGGGCTCGCCCGTCGAGCCGCCGCCCGGCGAGGACGAGGGCTCCGGCGAGGAGGAGGGCACCACGCCACCGCCGGGCACGGACAACCCCACCGTCCGCGAGGCGCTGCAGGACGCGCAGGAAGCCTTCGAGGCCGGCCAGGAAGCCCTGAAGAAGAACGACTGGGAGGCCTACGGCCGGGCGCAGAAGGACCTCGAGGAGGCCCTGCGCAAGGCCGAGGAGGCGCAGTCCGCCCAGGGCGGCGGCTCGGGCGGCTCGCAGAGCAGCCCCAGTCCGAAGCCCACCGCGAGCGGCTAGAAAAACGGCTGGTCAGTGCCGCCCCGCGCCGTGATACGGTGGTGAACACAACGGCGCGGGGTGGAGCAGCTCGGTAGCTCGCTGGGCTCATAACCCAGAGGTCGCAGGTTCAAATCCTGTCCCCGCTACTGATGTCGCGACACGGCGACACCAAAGGCCCGGATTCCACGAGGAGTCCGGGCCTTTGGCATGGGCGAACGCATGTGCCCCGCCACGCTACGGCCGCGCCGCCGACGGGAGTTGAGCGATCTGTGTTTGACTTGTCTCTCTGTGGGCATGTCGACAAAACGCTGAAGTGACCTCACTGGCTGCGGTATACCAGGTGTACCCGGGTTGCAGGTGGTGCGACGATGGACGTTATGGGGGACAAGGCAACTCTGTTCGAGACAGGGCGATTTGAGCAGCCTTCCCACCACGTCGACGGACAGACCCCGGTGGTGGCGGGGGAGAACGACGACGAGGCGGCAGAGGAGCTGCGCCAGCGGCTCGCCGCCGAGGCCGGTGACGTCCAGGCGATGAGCATCCTCGGCGCCATGCTGCTGCGCCGCGGTGATCTCGACGGAGCCGAACCCCACCTGCGCAACGCCACCGCCGCCGGCGACCGCGCCGCCGCCAACAACCTGGGCGTCCTGCTGCACCAGCGGGGCTACGCCGACGAGGCCGCCGGATGGTGGCGCATCGCCGCCGTCGCCGGCTCGGCCGCGGCGGCGCACTCGCTGGGCCGCCACCACCGTGAGCGCGGTGACGAACCGGCCGCCGAGTACTGGCTGCGCCAGTCCGCCGAACAGGGCCACACGCTGGGCGCCTACGCGCTCGCCGACCTGCTCGAGCACCGCGGGGACGAGGCCGGCGCCGAGCGCTGGATGCGGGCCGCGGCCGAACGCGGCCACCGCGAGGCGGCGTACCGGCTGGCCCGCACGCTGGACCGCCGGGCCGCACGCAGGTCCGGCGACGACAACGGTGTCCGGCTGCTGGAGGAGGCCGAGCAGTACTACCGGCAGGCCGCCGCACGCGGTCACCGCCGGGCCGCCCTGCACCTCGGGACGATCCTGGAGAAGCGCGGCGAGCTCAAGGAGGCCGGGCGCTGGTACCTGACGTCCGCCAAGGACGGCGAGCCACGGGCCGCCTGCGCGCTCGGGTTCCTGCTGCGGGACGCCGGCGACACCGAGAACGCCGCCGTGTGGTGGCTGCGCGCCGCCCAGGACGGCGACGGCAATGCCGCCAACGCGCTGGGAGCACTGCACGCCGAGCGCGGCGAGACCCAGACCGCCGAGCGCTGGTACCGGGCCGCCATGGACGCCGGCGACGTCAACGGCGCCTACAACCTCGGCCTGCTCTGCTCCGAGCAGGGCCGCACCTCGCAGGCCGAGCAGTGGTACCGCCGGGCGGCCTACGCCGGTCACCGCGAGGCCGCCAACGCCCTGGCGATCCTGCTGCTGCGGGCCGGCGACGAGACGGGCGCGGAGCCGTGGTTCTCCAAGGCCGCCGAGGCGGGCAGCGTGGACGCCGCCTTCAACCTGGGCATCCTGCACGCCGGCCGGGGCGAGGAGGAGGCCGCGCTGCGCTGGTACGAGCGGGCCGCCGCCGCCGGGCACACCGAGGCCGCGCTGCAGGTCGGCATGGCCCGGCTGCGGGCCGGCGACGAGGCCGAGGCCGAGCGGTTCCTGCGCTGCGCGGCGGGCGGCGGCAGCGCCGAGGCCGCCTACCGCCTGGCGACGGTGCTGGACGCCCGCCGGCCGCCCGAGCCCGCGCACGAGCTGGGCGAGCCGGTGCACCGGCGCAGCGAGTGCGAGGAGTGGTACGAGCGTGCCGCCTCCCAGGGGCACCGCCGCGCCCAGGTGCGGGTCGGCATGCTCGCCGCGGCCCGCGGCGACGTCGTCGAGGCGGCCCGCTGGTACCGCGAGGCGGCCGAGGCCGGCTCCCGCAACGGCGCCTTCAACCTGGGCCTGCTGCTGGCCCGGGAGGGCAGCGAGCCGGAGGCGGCCGTGTGGTGGACCCGCGCCGCGGACGCCGGACACGGCCGCGCCGCGCTCCGCCTGGCCCTGGTCTACGCGCGGCGGGGCGAGCTCGCCGAGGGCCAGCGCTGGGCCGACCGCGCTGCGGCGCTCGGTCCCCCGGCGGTCACGGAGCGTGCCGTCCGGCTGCGCGACGCCCTGCGGCAGGAGCTGTCGGCCTGAGCCGCCCTTCCGTCCGTGCGGTGTCCGGTGTGGTGTCCGCCACTTCCGGCGAAGTCGCAGGACACCGCGCGGAAAAGCGATTTGCTTCCTCCGGCGTCCTTGACGTAACGTTGCGTTCGTCGACGCGGGGTGGAGCAGCTCGGTAGCTCGCTGGGCTCATAACCCAGAGGTCGCAGGTTCAAATCCTGTCCCCGCTACTGAAGTCCGAGGGCCGGAATCCGAAAGGGTTCCGGCCCTCGGTGCGTTCACCCTCCGGATCTGGCGCCGAGGGCCTTGCGCGGATCCGGTCGTCGCACGCATGCAGCCCGGAAAGCCCCGGCACCAGTGGTGCCGGGGCTCTCGGTCAGGTCTGAGTGCCCTACGCCGCCGCGCAGTTGGGGCAGATGCCGCGGTACGTCACCTCGACGTCCGAGACGGTGAAGCCGTAGCGCTCCGAGTCGGGGAGGTCGGCCAGCGGATTGCCCGTCGGGTGGACGTCCCGGATGGCGCCGCACTGCGCGCACACCAGGTGGTGGTGCGGCCGGTGCGCGTTGGGGTCGTAGCGCTTGGCCCGCTGGTCGGTGGCGACCTCCAGCACCTCACCGAGCGAGACCAGCTCGCCCAGGGTGTTGTAGACGGTCGCCCGGGAGATCTCGGGCAGCTTGGCGACAGCTCGTGCGTGCACCTCGTCGGCCGTCAGGTGGACGTGTTCGCCGTCGAGGACCTCGGCCACGACACGGCGCTGTGCGGTCATCCGCCATCCACGTCCGCGGAGCCGTTCCAGAAGGTCACTCATGAGACCACCTTAACAGCAGAGGGACCAGGTCCCGAACAGGTGTGAAGTTGGAGCTCAGCTTGACTTAGACAATGTCTATCGTAGGATCGAGCCTGGCTTTAGCCAAGGGACAGGATTGGTCGAGAGTGACGCAGGAGGCGCACGTGACGCAGGGACCGCTCACCACGGAGGCCGGTGCCCCGGTCGCCGACAACCAGAACAGCGAGACCGCGGGCGTGGGCGGCCCGGTGCTCGTGCAGGACCAGCTGCTGCTGGAGAAGCTGGCCCACTTCAACCGGGAGCGCATCCCGGAGCGGGTGGTGCACGCCCGCGGCGCCGGCGCCTACGGCACCTTCACGGTCACCGCCGACGTCACCCCGTACACGCGGGCCAAGTTCCTCTCCGAGGTCGGCAAGCAGACCGAGGTCTTCGTGCGCTTCTCGACCGTGGCCGGCAACCTGGGCGCGCCGGACGCCGTGCGCGACCCGCGCGGTTTCGCGGTGAAGTTCTACACCGAGGAGGGCAACTACGACCTCGTCGGCAACAACACCCCGGTGTTCTTCATCCGGGACGCCATCAAGTTCCCGGACTTCATCCACACCCAGAAGCGCGACCCGTACACCGGCTCGCAGGAGGCGGACAACGTCTTCGACTTCTGGGGGCTCTCCCCGGAGTCCACGCACCAGGTGACCTGGCTCTTCGGCGACCGCGGCATCCCCGCCTCCTACCGCCACATGGACGGCTTCGGCTCGCACACCTTCCAGTGGAACAACGAGGACGGCGAGGTCTTCTGGGTCAAGTACCACTTCAAGACCGACCAGGGGATCAAGAACCTGACCGCCGAGGAGGCGGAGATCCTGGCCGGCAAGGACCCGGACTCCCACCAGCGGGACCTGCGCGAGTCCATCGAACGCGGCGACTACCCGTCCTGGACCGCCTACGTCCAGATCATGCCGGCGGCGGACGCGGCGACCTACCGCTTCAACCCGTTCGACCTGACCAAGGTCTGGCCGCACGCGGACTACCCGCTGATCGAGTTCGGCAAGCTGGAGCTCAACCGCAACCCGGAGAACATCTTCGCCGAGGTCGAGCAGTCGGTCTTCAGCCCCGCCCACTTCGTGCCGGGCATCGGCCCGTCCCCGGACAAGATGCTCCAGGGCCGCCTCTTCGCCTACGGCGACGCCCACCGCTACCGCGTCGGCATCAACGCCGACCACCTGCCGGTGAACCGCCCGCGCGCCACCGAGGCGCGCACCCACTCCCGTGACGGCTACCTCTACGACGGCCGCCACAAGGGCGCGAAGAACTACGAACCGAACAGCTTCGGCGGCCCCGCCCAGACCGGCCGCCCGCTGTGGCAGCCGATCCCGGTCACGGGTGTCACCGGTGAGACGGTCACCCCCGTCCACGCCGAGGACGACGACTTTGGGCAGGCCGGCAACCTCTACCGGCTGATGTCTCAGGACGAGAAGGAGCGCCTGGTGACCAACCTGGCGAAGGCCATCTCGGGCGTCACGCGGGACGAGATCGCGGAGCGCGCGATCAACAACTTCCGCCAGGCGGACGAGGACTTCGGCAAGCGGCTTCAGGCCGCGGTGCAGGCCCTGCGCGGCTGATTCCAGCGCTGGACCGCTTGCCGGACCAAGCGGGCCGGGACTCCTTCGAGAGCAGGAGTCCCGGCCCGTTCTCATGCGTTGACCGCGGTCAGGCGGGGACCTGCTGGCGTGCCGGGGCCCAGCACTTGATGATGTCGCGCACCGACACGATGCCGACGGGCTCCCCGTCGTCGCAGACGATCAGATGCCGGAAACCGCCGTGGGCCATGGCCCCCGCGGCCTCCTCCAGGGTCCAGGCCGGTGCGGCGAAGACGACGTCGGTGGTGGTGTGGGCGTGGACGCGCTCCGTGTCCGGGTCCTGCCCCAGACCCACGGAGTTCAGCACGTCCCGTTCGGTGAGGATGCCGATGCCGATGCCGTCGGGGTCGAGGACCACGGCGGCGCCCACACGGCGGGCGGACATCAGGGCGGCGGCCTGGCGGAGGGTGTGGTCGGGGCCGACGGTGAGGACCACCGTGCTCATGGCGTCACGGACGAGCATGGGATGGAGCCACCTCCTACCGGAAACCGTGCGGTGTCGCGGACGCCGGATCCGCTTGTTCACGGTTTCACAAATTCACAAGTGGGGGGACTCTCAGAGTGGCAGGCAAAGCGGGGGTCAACAAGAGGGCGCGTGCGGCCCAAGAAGGGCGCACACGCTCACCTCGTACTTCTCAGTAGCGCTGGTTCAGATACCCCAGCAGCTCGTCGTGGAGCAGCCCGTTGGAGGCCGCCGCGTTGCCGCTGTGCGGTCCGGGCCGCCCGTCGAGGCCGGTGAAGGTGCCCCCGGCCTCGGTCACGATGATCGCGTTGGCGGCCATGTCCCACAGCGACAGCTCCGGCTCCGCGCACATGTCGACCGAGCCCTCGGCGACCATCATGTACGGCCAGAAGTCCCCGTAGGCCCGGGTCCGCCACACCTCGCGGGTCAGGTCGAGGAAGCCGTCGAGCCGGCCCTGCTCCTCCCAGCCGCTGAGCGAGGAGTACGCGAACGAGGCGTCCGCCAGCTTCGAGACACGGGAGACCTGCAGCTTGGAGGCGGAGGTGAGGCTGCGGCCACTGAAGGCGCCGTGGTCCTTCGCGGCCCACCAGCGGCGGCCGAGCGCGGGGGCCGAGACCACGCCGACGACCGGCTGGTAGCCGCCCTCACCGGCCTCCATCAGGGCGATGAGCGTGGCCCACACCGGCACACCGCGCACATAGTTCTTCGTTCCGTCGATCGGGTCGACGACCCAGCGCCGCGGGCCCGTCCCCTCGACCCCGTACTCCTCGCCGAGTACCGCGTCCCGGGGGCGGGCGCGGGCCAGATGACCGCGGACGAGCTCCTCCGCGGCCTTGTCCGCTTCGCTCACCGGCGTCATGTCCGGCTTGGTCTCCACCTTGAGGTCGAGGGCCTTGAACCGTTCCATCGTCGCGGCGTCGGCGGCGTCCGCGAGGACGTGGGCGAGACGCAGGTCATCGAGGTAGTCGGGCATGTGACGACCGTATCTGCCGAGGTGGCGCCGGGGCTACAGGGGGCTCGGAGCGGGGGCGTCCGGATCGTTGCGACGGCGCGGGGAGGCCTGCCGGGCGCGCCCCCGCCGGTGGCCGCGCGCACCCTTGACAGTGCCTACCGCCCCGTCAACTCTGAACCGCAGGGTCGTGAGCTCGCCCCGAGGGAGGCGAAGATGCCTGCAGCGCGGGAATCTCTGCTGGACGCCGCCTACACCGCCCTGGCACGCCGGCCGTGGTCGGCCGTACGGATGGTGGACGTGGCCGCCTCGGCCGGAGTCTCCCGGCAGACCCTCTACAACGAGTTCGGCAGCAAGGACGGCCTCGCCCGCGCCCTGGTCCGCAGGGAGGCCGACGCCTACCTCGCCGGCGTCGACCGTGCCCTCTCGGGAGCAGCGGCACCCGGCGGCTTCACGGGGACGACCAGTCCCGCCGGAGGTACGGGCGGCGCCGGTCCGGTCCTCACCGGAGGCGCGGGCTTCACCGGACGTACCGGCCCCGCCGCACCCACCCACCTCGCCGGAGCCACGAGCCTCACCGGTCCCACGGCCTCCCTGAGCCCTCCCGGCCCGGTGGACCCCCGCGACCGGCTCACCGCCGCCGCCGAGTGGACCACCGAGACCGCCCGCAGCAACGCCCTGGTCCGCGCCATGCTCACCGGCTGCTGGAGCGAGCGTCTGCCCACACCGTCCCTCACCCGTGTGCCGTCCAGCTCCGCCGTCCCCGCGCAGCGCCGCGCCGACGGCCCCCTGCCGTCCCCCACCGACTTCGTCGCCCTCGTCCGCGACCGGGCCGTCAACGCGCTGGCCGGTCCGCGCGCCGGCGCCGGCTCCGAGGGCCCCGACCTCGCCCGCGCCTGCGAACTCACCATCCGGATCGCGCTCTCCTGCATCGCCGCCCCGCCCGCCGAGGGCAGCGTCGCCGATCTGGTGCGCGACGCCCTGCACTCGCTCCTCAGTGGGCCGAGCCGGACAGCTGCAGCCCGATCACCCCGATGATCACCAGCGTGATCGACACGATCTTCAGCACGGACACCAGGTCCCCGAGGAAGACCATGCCGTAGATCGCCGTCCCCGCGGCCCCGATCCCCGTCCACACCGCGTACGCCGGACCCACGTCCAGCCGCTTCAGCGCGAGGGTCAGCAGGCCGAAGCTGCCCAGGGCGAAAACGCAGAAAGCGATGGTCGGCCACAGCCGGGTGAAACCGTGGGAGAGCTTCAGGCACACGGCGAAGCCGGTCTCCAGCAACCCGGCCACGATGACCAGCAGCCACGCCATGTGTCGTCCTCCCGTACGCCCGCGAAGGGCACCGCCACCTCAGGCACGAACTCCGGCTCGGTGCGATTATGCACTTACCAGTCGCACGTCAGGACAAACAACGCGAAGCCCGTTCGGCCTTCCCGAGCCGGACGCGGCCCGCATTTCCGGCACGCCGACCGCCTCTTCGGGCGCATGGACCCCGTCCGTCTCTTCCGACGAGGCGTCAGCCGGCCGCCGGCTCAGTCGCCTTCCGTCCGCTCCCGCGCCGACAGCAGCCGCCGCAGCGAGTAGAGCCGCGCCGGATCGGCGTGTCCCTCCTCCACCCAGGCGTCCAGGGCGCAGTCCGGCTCGTCGTGACTGCACGCCCGCGGGCAGCCGTCGGTGCCCGGTTCGAGATCCGGGAACGCGTGGATGACCCGCGAGGGATCGACGTGCGCCAGCCCGAACGACCGCACGCCGGGGGTGTCGATGACCCACCCCTGAGCACCGGCCAGCGGCAGCGCCAGCGCGGACGTCGTGGTGTGCCGCCCCCGACCGGTCACCGCGTTGACCTGCCCGGTCGTGCGCCGCCGGTCCTCGGGCACCAGCGCGTTCACCAGCGTCGTCTTGCCGACGCCGGAGTGCCCGACGAAGGCGGTGATGCGCCCTTCGAGATGCTCGCGCACCCGGTCCGCGGCCTCGCCGCTCTCCAGTTCCGCACGGCTGGTCACCACGTACGGGATGTCGAGATCCCCGTACAGCTCCAGCAGTTTGTCCGCCGGTGCCAGGTCCGACTTGGTCATGACCAGCAGCGGGTCGAGCCCGCCGTCGAACGCCGCGACCAGGCAGCGGTCGATCAGCCGGGGCCGCGGCTCCGGATCGGCGAGCGCGGTGACGATGGCCAGCTGGTCGGCGTTGGCGACGACGACCCGCTCGTGGGGATCGTCGTCGTCGGCGGTGCGCCGCAGCACCGTCCTGCGTTCCTCGATGCGCACGATCCGCGCGAGGGTGTCCTTCTTGCCGGACAGATCGCCCACCAGGGCCACCCGGTCGCCGACCACCGCGGCCTTGCGGCCCAGTTCACGGGCCTTCATCGCCATCACGACGCGATCCTCGACCAGGCAGGTCAGCCGGCCGCGGTCGACGGTGAGGACCATGCCCTCGGCGGCGTCCTCGTGCTTGGGGCGGATGTGGGTGCGCGGCCGGTTGCCCTTGCGGTTGGGACGGGAACGGATGTCGTCCTCGTCGGTGTGCCTGCCGTAGCGGCGCATGGTGAACCCCTACACCCCGAGCATCCCGGTCCACAGCTCGGGGAAGTCCGGCAGGGTCTTCGCCGTGGTCGCCACGTTCTCGATCTGCACGCCCTCCACCGCGAGCCCGATGATCGCACCGGCGGTGGCCATGCGGTGGTCCTCGTAGGTGTGGAAGACCCCGCCGTGCAGCCGGCGCGGGCGGATGCGGAGGCCGTCGGCGGTCTCGGTGACATCGCCGCCGAGCTCGTTGATCTCCTTGGTGAGCGCGGCCAGCCGGTCCGTCTCGTGCAGCCGCAGATGGGCCACGCCCCGCAGGGTCGACGGCGAGTCCGCGAGCGCCGCCACCGCGGCGATGCCGGGCGTCAGCTCGCCCACCTCGCCGAGGTCCACGTCGATGCCGTGGATCTTCCCGGAGCCGGTGAACACCAGCCCCGCGTCGGTCAGTTCGCAGGAACCGCCCATCTCGGTGAAGATCTCCCGCAGCCGGTCACCCGGCTGGGTGGTGCGCTCCGGCCAGTCCGGGATCACGACCCGGCCGCCGGTCACCAGCGCCGCCGCCAGGAACGGCTGGGCGTTGGACAGGTCCGGCTCGATGGTCAGGTCCCGGCCGAGCAGCGCGCCCGGAGTGACCCGCCAGACGTTCGGCTCCCCGCCGGACTCGGGGGTGTCGACCTGGGCGCCCACGGCCCGGAGCATGTCGACGGTCATCCGGATGTGCGGCATCGACGGGAGTGTCGCGCCGGTGTGCCGGACCTCCACGCCCTGGTTGAAGCGCGGGGCGGACAGCAGCAGCGCGCTGACGAACTGGGAGGACGAGGAGGCGTCGACCTCGACGGTGCCGCCGTCCAGGGCGCCCCCGCCGCGCACGGTCATCGGCAGCGCGCCGCGCCCGTCGTCGTCGATCCGGGCCCCGAGCGCGCGCAGCGCGTCGATGACGCCGTTCAGGGGACGCTCGTGCGAACGGGGGTCGCCGTCGAAGCGGACGGGACCGTCGGCGAGCGTGGCGACGGGTGGCAGGAACCGCATCACGGTGCCCGCGTTGCCGACGTCGACGGTGGCCGGGCCGCGCAGACCCGTGGGCAGCACCCGCCAGGCCTCACCGGTGCCGTCGGGCCCCACGCCCTCCTCGATCTCCACACCCATGGCGCGCAGGCCGCCCGCCATCAGCAGCGTGTCGCGGGAGCGCAGGGGGCGGCGCAGCCAGCCCGGCTCGGAGGCCAGGGCGGCCAGCACCAGGGCGCGGTTGGTGACCGACTTGGACCCGGGCACGTGGACCGTCGCATCGACGGCTCCGCTCGCGTGCGGGGCGGGCCAGAGGGCGGTGTGTGCGGGGTTCGGGGCCATGGGGCCACTTTATAAGGAGGCCGCCGGGCCGGTGCGGCGCCATCGGGGCGGGGTGCGCCCGGGCGGCGGAGCGGCAGCGCGGCGTGGCGCGCCCCCGCACGGGCCGTTCACAGCCCCAGCAGCCAGCGCCCTCCGCCCAGCAGCGAGCACACGGACACCGCGTGGAACAGGAAGAACCACATCGCCGCCGGTACGTGCGTCAGCCGGGAGAGCTGGTCCGCGTCCGAGTCCCCGGCCCCGCCCCGGGCCCGCTTCGCCTGGAGCTCGAAGGCCGGACGCACCCCGCCGATCAGCAGGAACCACACCACCGCATAGGCGAACGCCGCCTGCACCTGCGGCCCGGTCAGCCAGGAGACCGCCAGGAACGTCCCGCCCGTGATCAGCACCGTCAGGGCCCCGTAGGCGTTGCGGATCATCACCAGCATCGCAAGGAGCAGGCCGGTCGCCACCCACAGCAGCAGGGTGATCCGCCCCGCGCCCAGCAGCGCCGCGCCGCCGAGGCCGAGCAGCGGGGGAGCGGTGTAGCCGGCCGCCGCGGTGAGGATCATGCCGATGCCGTAGGGCTTCCCCCGGCTGACGGTCAGGCCGCTGGTGTCCGAGTGCAGGCGTATCCCCGTGAGCGTGCGTCCGGTGAGCAGCGCCACCAGGCCGTGCCCGCCCTCGTGGGCGATGGTGATGGCGTTGCGGGACAGCCGCCACGTCGGATGCCAGGCGACCACGGCGAGGGCGGCGGCCAGTGTGGCGGCCACCACCCACTGATCGGGCTCCGGCTGGGTGCCGGAGACCTCGTCCCACAGCGAGGCGAGCGAGGCGGATGCGGTGCTGACCATGCGTTCCATGTGATCCCGGTGGCTCCCTGCGTGCGGGCGGAGTCTGGCAGTGTGGCACGTCTGTGCGGACGGTACCTGAGACGCCTGTGCGCCAGGGCCCGTTCCCGGCGGAGAACCGGCAGGTCACGGCGCCGGGGGCGACCCGGGGCTCGCTCCAGGGGCCGGTCCGTCGTCGGTGCCTCCTCGTAAGGTGAGGGGGATTGTGAAGACGGTGGGAGGGCGTCGGACATGTGCGGACGGTATGCGGCGAGCCGCAGGCCGGAGGATCTCGCGGGCATCTTCGAGATAGAGAAGTGGGAGCCGCAGGAGTCCCTGGAGCCCGACTACAACGTGGCCCCCACCAAGGAGGTCTACGCGGTCCTGGACCGTCCGCTGAAGGACGACCCCGACCCGCGGCCGGTGCGGCAGCTGCGCAGGCTCAAGTGGGGGCTCGTCCCGTCCTGGGCGAAGACGCCCGAGGGCGGCGCACGCATGATCAACGCCCGCGCCGAGACGGTCCACGAGAAGCCGTCCTACCGCCGCGCCTTCGCCGCCCGCCGCTGCATCCTGCCCGCCGACGGCTACTACGAGTGGGTCACCGGCACCCAGGAGCGCGAACTGGAGGTGGAGGGCAAGCGGAAGAGGCCCCGCAAGCAGCCGTACTTCGTGACCCCCGCCGACGGCTCGGTGTTCGCGATGGCCGGGCTGTACGAGTTCTGGCGGGACCGCACCCTGCCCGACGACCACCCGCAGGCCTGGTGGGTGACCTGCTCCGTGATCACCACCGAGGCGGAGCGGACCCCGCTCGCCGTGGCCCCGGCCGAGGGGCCGCGGTCGCTCGCCGACATCCACCCGCGGATGCCGCTGATGCTCACCCCGGACCGCTGGGACGCCTGGCTCGACCCGTCCCGCACCGACCCCGGCGACCTGCGCGAGCTGCTCGCCCCGCCGCCCCCGGGACTGATGCGCGCCTACCCGGTCAGCACGGCGGTCAGCAACGTCCGCAACAACGGACCGGAGCTGCTGAAGGAGCTGGCGGCCCCCGAGGAGGGCACACTCTTCTGATGTGACCACCGCTTCCGATGTGACGACCGAGACCATCGACACCGATGCCGGGCCCGCCCGCATCACCTGGCACGCCACCCGGTCCCGGCCCCGCCTGGTCCTCGCCGTGAGCCACGGCGCCGGCGGCGGCATCGAGGCCCGGGACCTGAGGGCGATCGCCGGGGTGCTGCCCGCGCACGGCGTCACCGTGGCCCTGGTCGAGCAGCCCTGGCGGGTGGCCGGCAAGAAGGTCGCCCCCGCCCCGAAGACCCTGGACGCCGGCTGGCGCGGCGTCTGGCCCGCGCTCACCGCACCCGGCCTGCCGGTGATCTCCGGCGGGCGCAGCGCCGGCGCCCGCGTCGCCTGCCGCACCGCCCGCGAGCTCGGCGCCCGTGCCGTACTGGCGCTGAGCTTCCCGCTGCACCCGCCGGGCAAGCCGGAGAAGTCCCGCGCCGAGGAGCTGCTCGGCGCCGGGGTGCCCACCCTCGTCGTGCAGGGCGGCAACGACCCGTTCGGCCGCCCCGGTGAGTTCCCCGAGGGTCCCTACGAGCTGGTGGAGATCCCCCACGGCGACCACGGCTTCGCGGTGCCCAGGCGGGCCGGCGTCACCGAGCAGGAGACGATGGCGCGGCTGACGGGCGCGGTCGTGCGGTGGACCGGCTCGCTGAAGTGAGGGCAGGGCGATCCCCTCGCCCGCCGGGTATGCCCGCCCGCCGCCGACCGCTGGGGAATGCCCGGCCGGCCCCCGCTGTTGCAGGGGACGTACGTGCCGGCCGATGGCACCGCCGTCACAGCAAGGGAGTCTGCAGCATGGGTTCTGTCCACTGCCCGAGCCGCACCAGCCGCGCCGACCTGGACTGGACGGTGCTGCACGCGGCGAAGACCGCTCCTGTTCGGGCGGCGGGCGGACCGGATCGTCGTCTATCCTCCGATTCGGGTGGGGCCGGTCTCGGTCCCGCGACAACCTTGGAGGAGGTGGGTCCGGTTCCCGGTACCGACGCAGGGACCGATCACGGCCAGGCGGAGCAGCCCGAGAGCCAGGGCGGCACGGGCGCGGAGTCGACCGCCGAGCGCAACATGCGCTTCGAACGGGACGCGCTCGAGTTCCTCGACCAGATGTACTCGGCCGCACTGCGCATGACACGCAACCCGGCCGACGCGGAGGACCTGGTGCAGGAGACCTTCGCCAAGGCGTACGGGTCGTTCCACCAGTTCCGCGAGGGCACCAACCTCAAGGCGTGGCTGTACCGGATCCTCACCAACACCTTCATCAACTCCTACCGCAAGAAGCAGCGCGAGCCCCAGCGCAGCGCCGCGGAGGACATCGAGGACTGGCAGCTCGCCCGCGCCGAGTCGCACATGTCGACCGGACTGCGCTCGGCCGAGTCGCAGGCGCTGGACCACCTGCCCGACTCGGACGTGAAGGCAGCCCTCCAGGCGATCCCCGAGGAGTTCCGCATCGCCGTCTATCTGGCGGATGTCGAGGGCTTTGCGTACAAGGAGATCGCCGACATCATGGGGACACCCATCGGTACGGTGATGTCCCGGCTGCACCGTGGCCGTCGCCAGCTGCGCGGCATGCTCGAGGACTACGCCCGCGATCGCGGACTGGTCCCGGCCGGCGCCGGAGAGTCGAACGAAGCGAAAGGCTCGGGGTCATGAGCTGCGGAGAGCCGCACGAGACGGATTGCAGCGAAATCCTCGATCATCTCTACGAGTTCCTCGACCGTGAGATGCCCGATGACGACTGTGCGAAGTTCGAGCACCACTTCGAGGAATGCTCGCCGTGCCTGGAGAAATACGGCCTGGAGCAGGCCGTGAAGAAGCTCGTCAAGCGGTGCTGCGGACATGACGATGTGCCGGGCGACCTGCGTTCGAAGGTCATGAGCCGCATCGAGCTGATCCGCTCCGGCGAGACGGTGCCCGACCACGACGTCGCCGCCTCACCGGCCACACCTCAGGAGTCCTGACCACCGAGGAACCCCGCACCCCTCACCTCACTCGTACGTGCTAATCCCCGGCTTATCGGCCCGCACGGATCCCGGCGCGCCCTAGGCTCCGGAGGCTGACGGGCGGCAGGCCGAGGGCGGCCCGCACGGTCGGGGAGGGGCTCATGGAGGCGTTACCGGCACGAGCCCGCATCTGTGTGACGGGCGCAGCCCTGGCCGCGCTGCTCTGCCTGCTGCCGCTGCCGGCACCGGACGATCCCGCCTGGTGGTGGCAGGCCGCCGCACTGCTCGCCCTGCTCTACGCCGCCGGCGAGTGGCTCGTCCGCTCCTCCCGCCCCGGAGCGGCGAACCCCTCCGGCACCCTCTACCCCGTGCTGCTCGCCGGGGCCTTCCTGCTGCCGCCGCACGCCGCCGCGCTGGTCGCCCTGCCCGCGGCGCTGCTGGCCCCCGTGGAGCAACCCCCGCTGCTGCCGCGGCGGATCTGGCGGACCGCCCAGCTGGTGCTCGCCGTGCGGGCCGCCGCCGAGACGCACACGGCGGCCGGCGGGCGGGAGGCGGTCGCCGGCTGCGAGGTGCCCGCGGCACTCGCCGCCGCCGGCGCCGCCGTGGTCGCCTTCAGCCTGGTGCTGACCCTCCTGGACTGCCTCGTCCTCGCATGCACCTCGGGCAGCCCGCTGCACCGCGTGGGACGCACCGCCGCCTGGTGGCGGCTGCTGCCGAGATCCCTGGCGCCGCTCACCGTGCACGGGCTCGCCGGACTGATGATGGCGCTGCTGTGGCGCAGCCCCTACGGCCCGGTGGCCGCGCTGCTGGTGCTGCTGCCGATGGGGGTCTCCTGGTGGGCTTTCGCCCAGTACCACCGGGAGCGCGCCGCCCACCAGGCGACCATCCGGGCCCTGGTGCAGGCCGTCGACATCAAGGACGGCTACACCCGCGGGCACAGCGAACGCGTCGGGCAGGCCGCCATGATGATCGCCCGCGAACTGGGCATGGACGACGAGCGGGTCGAGGTGCTGCGCTTCGCGGGCATCCTGCACGACGTCGGCAAGCTCGGCGTGCCCACCCGGCTGCTCACCAAGGACGGGCCGCTCACCCCCGAGGAACGGCGGATCATCGAACTGCACCCCGAGTACGGGCACGAGATGGTGCGGGGCATCGCCTTCCTCGGCGAGGCCCGAGCGGCGGTGCTCCACCACCACGAACGCCTGGACGGCACCGGCTACCCGTACGGCCTCGCGGGCAGTCAGATCCCGGAGTCGGCACGGGTGGTGGCCGTCGCCGACGCCTTCGACGCCATGACCTCCACCCGCTCCTACAGCCGGGCCCGCCCCGTGCCCGTGGCGCTGAAGGAGCTCCAGCGGTGCGCGGGGGCGCACTTCGACCCGCGGATGGTGGCCGCCCTGGTCCGGGTGATCGGGCGGGTCGGCTGGCATCCCTCGGTCACCGCCGACCAGTCCCCGGCCCGCGTGCCCCCGCCCGCCGCACCGGCCGCCGACCGGTCCGGGGCCCGGCGGTGACCCCCCGCCCGCCCCTGCACACCGCCGTGCACGGCGCCGCCGCCGTCGTGGCCGGCGGCTGCCTGGGCACCACCCTGTGGCACGGCCTCGAGAGCCGCGGCGCCGCCCTCGCCTTCGGCGTCCTGGTCGCCGTCGGCGAGCTCACCCGCCGCGGCCGCACCCCCGTCCGGCAGGCCGCGCCGCTCGCCGCCGCGGGCTCCCTGGCCTACGGGCTGCTCGGCGAGATCGGCGGGCGGCCCACCACGCACGGCGCCGCCCAGGTCGTCACCGTGGTCCTCGCCGCCTCCCTGCTCGGCAGCGTGCCGCACGTCGGGCGCGGGCACGGGCCCACCCTGGACCATCTGGCGCGCCGCGTGCTCACCGTCGGCTTCGTCGCCGTCTGCTTCCAGCCCCCGCGCAACCGGGGCACGTTCGACGACTGGGGCGGCCCCGCCTACGCGCTGCTGCTGCTCCTGCTGCTGTCGCTGACCATGCTGTGCGACGCCGTGCTCGCCGCCGCCCTGGCCCACTCCCGGCACCGCTGGCCCTTCGGGCCGGTGCTGCGCGACGAGCTGCGCGCGGTGCCCGGCATCGGCGCCGCGGTCATCGCGACCGGGGCGGTGATGGCGCTCGCGGTCGCCGTGGTCGGCCTGTGGGCGCTGCCCGTCTTCTCGGTGCCGCTGCTGCTCGCCCAGCTGGCGCACCGGCGGGTGGCCGCCGTGCGCGCCACCTACCGGCAGACCATCGCCTCCCTCGCCCGGGCCACCGAGATCGCCGGATACACCCCGGCCGGACACGCTCGCCGGGTCGCCGCGCTCAGCCAGGCGGTCGGCCGCGACCTCGGGCTGACCGAGCCCGAGCTGACCGTGCTGGAGTACGCGGCCCTGATGCATGACATCGGCCAGCTCAGTCTCGTCGACCCGGTCCCGGCCGGCGCCACCGCCGGCCTGCCGCGGACGGAGCAGCGGCGGATCGCCCTGCTCGGCGGCGCCGTCGTCCGGCAGACCGGGGTGGACCCGCGGGTCGCCCGGATCGTCGAGCAGCAGGCCGACCCCCACCGGGACCAGTTGCCGGCCGCGCGGATCGTGCGCGCGGTCAACGCGTACGAGGAGAAGTCCCGGGAAGGCGGCCCCGGCGGGCCCCTCACCGCGCTGGAGGAACTGCGGCTCGGTACCGCCGGGGAGTACGCGCCGGAGGTGGTCGAGTCGCTGGCCCGTGTGCTGTCGAGGAACCCGGAGGTGATACGTGAGCAGAGGGGCTGAGCGTGGCGAGAGCCACGCACGAGGCAGGGGAAGAACTGTCTGACCCTCCTCGGGGCTGGGTAACCCATGGGTAATGAGCGCCCTTGCGGCCGTACGTGGTTGGATGCGAACAAGAGGGTGTCCGGGGGGCGCGAGCAAGGATCAGCCGGCCCACCGCATGGAACTGGCAGGCGGGAATCGTGAGGATCTTCGGCAAGGGACGGCACCGGCCCTCCGCCTCCTGGCGGGAGGCGACGGACCGGGCGTTCACGCTCATCGGCGACGGGCGCTACGAGGACGCGGGCGCGCTGCTGACACGTGCTGCCGATCTGGAGCCCTGGCTGTCGGAGTCCTGGTTCAACCTGGCGCTGCTGCACAAGTTCCGGCACGACTGGGAGCAGGCGCGGGCCGCCGGCCTGCGGGCGGTGGCGCTGCTGGACCGGGACACCGGAGCCCCCGACTGGTGGAACGTCGGCATCGCCGCGACCGCCTTGCAGGACTGGCCGCTGGCCCGCCGCGCCTGGCAGGCCTACGGGCTGAAGGTGCCCGGCGCGGCCACCGACTCCGGTGAGCCGCTGGGCATGGACCTGGGCAGCGCGGCCGTACGGCTCTCCCCGGAGGGGGAGGCCGAGGTGGTGTGGGGGCGGCGGCTCGACCCGGCCCGGATCGAGGTGCTGTCCATTCCGCTGCCGTCCTCGGGGCGGCGCTGGGGCGAGGTCGTCCTGCACGACGGCGTGCCGCACGGCGAGCGCAGCACGGCCGCCGGGCACACCTACCCGGTGTTCGACGAGATCGAGCTGTGGGCGCCGTCGCCGGTGCCGACCTGGGTGGTGCTGCTGGAGGCGGCCAGCGAGGCGGACCGGGACGCGCTGGAGCAGCTGGCCGCGGACGCCGGGTTCGCGGCGGAGGACTGGTCGTCGTCGGTGCGGCTGCTGTGCCGGATGTGCTCGGAGTCGCGGATGCCGTCCGACGAGGGCGAGGGCGAGCACCTCGACCCGCACGACCACAGCGAGCCGGGCCATCCCGGACCGCTGGGGCACCGGACCGACGGGCAGCTGTGGGTGCCGGAGCGCGAGTGCGGGGTGGCGGCGCCGGCCGCGCTGGTCAGGGGGCTGCTGGACGGCTGGGTGGCCGACAGCCCGGACACCAGGGACTGGCGGGACCTCGAGGAGGTCTGCTAGCCGGCTCCGGTGCAGGTCCGCCGCGTGCTTTCCGGCACCGGAGGCCCTCCCGCGCACCGGATGCCCTCCCGCGCCCCGCGAGGGGCGCTTGCACGTACCCTGTATCAGCAGTTAACCCCCCTTTTGCTTGCAGGAAGGCTTACGTCGGCATGGCTCAGCAGGACACCGATCAGCAGCGCGCGGGCGTGCTCCCCGTGGACGACGAGGGGTACGTCATCGACACGGAGGACTGCGAGGAGCGTGAGGCCGCCTACCGCGAGCGGGGCACCTCCCGTCCGATCACGGTCGTGGGCAACCCGGTGCTGCACAAGGAGTGCCGGGACGTCACCGAGTTCGACGACGAGCTGCGCAAGCTGGTGGACGACATGTTCGCCAGCCAGCGCACCGCCGAGGGTGTGGGCCTGGCCGCCAACCAGATCGGCGTCGACCTGAAGGTGTTCGTCTACGACTGCCCGGACGACGAGGGCGTGCGCCACGTCGGTGTCGTCTGCAACCCCAAGCTCGTCGAACTGCCCGCCGAGAAGCGCCGGCTGGACGACAGCAACGAGGGCTGCCTGTCCGTGCCGACCGCGTACGCGCCGCTGGCCCGGCCGGACTACGCCGAGGTGACCGGGCAGGACGAGTGGGGCAACCCGATCAAGGTGCGCGGCACCGGGTACTTCGCGCGCTGTTTGCAGCACGAGACCGATCACCTCTACGGCTACCTGTACATCGACCGGCTGTCGAAGCGGGAGCGCAAGGAGGCGCTGCGGCAGATGGCCGAGAACGAGCCGCGCTACCCCGTCGTGGCCAACGACTGATCTTCTCGAACCCGACCCCGGACGGCGTCCCGCCGGCGGCCCCCGCCGCCGGCGGGACGCCGTCCGTATGTTCGTCACACGTTCGATCCCCTGCGGTCCTCTCCTGATACAGAATCAGACACACATGGGGAGAATCTCGGCATCCGGGGGTAGTGAAAGAAGCAAATCCATTCCCAGAGCGGTCGGTTGTGGTGCTGAATGGATGTGCGGGGATGCGTGACACCGGCGCACGCCCGGCACGGGGGACGGGCGCGTGTCAACTGGCCGCTGAGAGGGGATTGTTCGTGCATGCTTTGTCACACGGCACCACATCCGCACCGATCACCATCGCAGTTCCACCGTCGTTGTCTCTCCCGTTGATCGAGAGGGCGTTTCCGCGGCAACTCCATCCGTATTGGCCGACGCTCCAGAAGCGGACCCGGGCGTGGCTGCTCGAAAAGCGGCTCATGTCGGCGGACAAGGTGGCGGAATATGCCGACGGACTGTGCTACACCGACCTCATGGCCGGCTACTACATCGGAGCCGCCGACGAGGTCCTGCAGGCCATAGCCGACTACAGCGCGTGGTTCTTCGTCTGGGACGACCGGCACGACCGCGACATCGTGCACGGCCGGCCCGCCGCCTGGCGGCGGCTGAAGGACCAGCTGCACACCGCCCTCGACAGCCCCGAGGATCACCTGAGTCACAGCGATCCACTGGTCGCGGGCTTCTCGGACAGTGTGCGGCGGCTCTACTCCTTCCTGTCCGGCAGCTGGAACCTCCGGTTCGCCGGGCACTTCCATGAGGTGATCGAGGCCTACGACCGCGAGTTCCACAACCGCACCAACGGAGTGGTCCCCGGGGTCGAGGAGTATCTGCAACTGCGCCGGCTCACCTTCGCGCACTGGATCTGGACCGATCTGCTGGAGCCCAGTGCGGGATGCGAACTCCCGGCGGAAGTACGGGAGAATCCGGCGTTTCACCGGGCGGCACTGCTCAGCCAGGAATTCGCCGCCTGGTACAACGACCTCTGCTCGCTCCCGAAGGAGATCGCGGGCAATGAGGTGCACAATCTCGGAATCAGTCTCATCACGCACGAGGGGCTGAGTCTGGAAGAGGCGATCGCCGAAATGCGGCGGCGCATCGAGAAATGCATCTCCGAATTCATCGCCGCGGAAAGCGACGCGTTACGGTTCGCTGACTCCCTCGACGACGGGACGGTGGGAGGAAAGGAACTGAGCGGCGCCGTGCAGTCCTGCCTCGGCAATATGCGCAATTGGTTCAGCTCCGTCTACTGGTTCCACCACGAGTCCGGCCGGTACATGGTCGACAGCTGGGACGACCGGTCCACGCCCCCGTACGTCAACAACGAAGCGGCAGGTGAGAAATGACCGTCGAGTCGGTGCGGCCCGAAGCAACCGAGACAGGCTCAGCGACCGGACTGCGGCAGCCGCCGGTGGCCGGGGGCGCGGTCCCCGTCCTCGGCCACGGCTGGAAGCTGGTCCGCGACCCGCTGGCCTTCCTGGCCCAGCTGCGCGACCACGGCGACGTCGTCCGCCTCAAGCTGGGCCCCAAGACGGTGTACGCCGTCACCACTCCCGCCCTGACCGGCGCGGTGGCCCTCAGTCCCGACTACATCATCGCCGGCCCGCTGTGGGAGTCCCTGGAGAGCCTGCTGGGCAAGGAGGGCGTGGCCACCGCCAACGGGCCGCTGCACCGCCGCCAGCGGCGCACCATCCAGCCCGCCTTCCGGCTCGACGCGATACCCGCCTACGGCCCGATCATGGCGGAGGAGGCGTACGCGCTGGTGGAGCGCTGGCGCTCCGGCCAGGTCCTGGACGTCACCGCGGAGTCCTTCCGGGTGGCGGTGCGGGTCGCCGCCCGCTGCCTGATGCGCGGCAGCTACATGGACGCCCGCGCCGAGCGCATCTGCGCCTCGCTCGCCACTTTGTTCAGCGGCATGTACCAGCGCATGGTGGTGCCGCTCGGCCCGCTTTATAAGGTGCCGCTTCCGGCCAACCGGGAATTCAACCGGGCACTGGCCGATCTGCACCTCCTGGTGGACGAGATCGTCGCCGACCGCCGGGCAAGCGGTCAAAAGCCGGACGATTTGCTGACGGCTTTGCTCGAGGCGAAGGACGAGAATGGCGAGCCCATCGGGGAACAGGAGATCCACGACCAGGTCATCGCGATACTCACACCCGGCAGTGAAACCGTCGGATCTGTGATCATGTCGCTACTCTTGGTTCTCACCGAACGTCCGGAGATCGGGGACAAGATCCGCGACGAGGTGAAAGCCGTCGTCGGTGACCGGCAGATCGCATTCGAGGACGTACGGAAGCTGGCGTACACCGCGAATGTCGTGACCGAGACCCTGCGCCTGTATCCGGCCGTCTGGATATTGACCCGGCGGGCGGTGGCCGACACGGAACTCGGCGGATACCGCATTCCCAAGGGGGCCGACCTCATCTACAGCCCGTACGCCATCCAGCGCGACCACCGGTCGTACCGGCGGCACGAGGAGTTCGACCCCGACCGCTGGCTCCCCGGGCGGTCCAAGGAGGTGCCCAAGTACGCGATGAGCCCGTTCAGCGTGGGCAACCGCAAGTGCCCCAGCGACCACTTCTCGATGGCCGAGCTGACGCTCATCACCGCGGCGATCGCCTCCCACTACCGGTTCGAGCACGCACCCGGCTCGGACACCCGGCCCCGCATCGGCATCACACTGCGGCCCAGGCGGCTGATGCTGCGGGCGCTGCCCCGCTGACCGGCCGACACCGGCGCGGCCCGCGTTGCTGACCGGCACGGCGCACGTTCAGGCGGCCTGAGTGCCCCTGAACGTGCGCCGGTAGGCCTGCGGGGTGGTCCCCACCGCGCGCACGAAGTGGTGGCGCAGCGCCGCGGCGTTGCCGAAGCCGGTGCGGCCCGCGATCGCGTCCACCGTCTCGTCGGTCTGCTCAAGCAGCTGCTGGGCGAGCAGCACCCGCTGGCGCAGGATCCAGCGGTAGGGCGTGGTGCCGGTCTCCTGCTGGAAGCGGCGGGCGAAGGTGCGCGGCGACATGTGGGCGCGGGCGGCGAGCTGCTCGACGGTGACCTCCTGGTCGAGATTGCGCTCCATCCACACCAGCACCTCGGCCACCGTGTCGCCGGAGTGCTGCGGCAGCGGGCGCTCGATGTACTGGGCCTGGCCGCCGTCGCGGTGCGGGGGCACCACCATGCGCCGGGCGATCTTGTTGGCCACCTCCGGGCCCTCCTCCTTGCGGACCAGGTGCAGGCAGGCGTCGATCCCGGCGGCGGTGCCCGCTGAGGTGATCACCGGGTCCTCGTCGACGTAGAGCACGTCCGGCTCCACCGTCAGATGCGGATACTGCCTGCTCAGCGTCTCGGCGTGGCGCCAGTGCACGGTGCAGCGGCGGCCGTCCAGCAGCCCGGCCGCGGCGAGCACGAAGACCCCGGAGCAGACGCTGAGCACCCGCGCGCCCCGGTCCACCGCCCGGCGCAGGGCCTTGAGCAGCTCCGGCGGGAACGTGCGGCTCTCGAAGCCGGACCCGGCCGGCACGGCGACCAGATCGGCCTCCTCCAGCCGCTCCAGACCGTGTTCCACCTGGAGGGTGAGGCCCGAGTTGCAGCGCAGCACGGGGCCCTCCGCCGAGGCCACGGCGAAGTCGTACACCGGCAGTCCCTCGTCGCTGCGGTCGATGCCGAAGACCTCGCAGACGACACCGAGTTCGAAGGGGTTCACGCCGTTCAGGAGGACGGCGGCCACATTGCGGAGCATGCTCCCAGTGTGCCTCGTCATTGGCAGGAAATCGAGGGTGTGCGGCAGTCCTGCCACTGTTTGTAAGGAGCGTCTGACGCGACAGTGGTGTCCATGGATACGGCACACATGGAAGCACTGATCGGAATGCTCGTCGTTCTCGCCCTGTTCGCCCTGATGGTCCTCCCCGCCGCGATCGGCATCGCGCACGAGCGGAGGATCGACCGTCAGCTCCGGCAGGCCGGGACCGCCAGGGACACGGCACGGGTCACGCCCCGGGCCCTCGCCGGCCACACGCCGGCCTCCGCCGGCCCCACGTCGCGCCGTGACGCCACCTCGCAGCACACCGCGCGAGCGGCGTGAGACGAGGTGGCACCCGGACGGACACCGGCCGAAGAGCCTTCCCGGAGACCGGGGAGGTCTCCTAGAAGTCCTCGTCCAGGTCGACCGTGCCCTCCACGGCGACCTGGTACGCGGACGGGCGCCGCTCGAAGAAGTTCGTCAGCTCCTGCACCCCCTGCAGCTCCATGAACGAGAACGGGTTCTCCGAGCCGTAGACGGGGGCGAAGCCCAGCCGGGTCAGCCGCTGGTCGGCGACGCACTCCAGGTACTGCCGCATCGACTCGGTGTTCATCCCCGGCAGCCCGTCGCCGCACAGGTCACGGGCGAACTGCAGCTCCGCCTCGACCGCCTCGCGCAGCATGTCGGTCACCTGCCGGCCCAGCTCCTCGTCGAAGAGCTCCGGCTCCTCCTTGCGCACGGTGTCGACCACGTCGAAGGCGAAGGACATGTGCATCGTCTCGTCGCGGAACACCCAGTTGGTGCCGGTCGCCAGCCCGTGCAGCAGGCCCCGGCTGCGGAACCAGTACACGTAGGCGAAGGCCCCGTAGAAGAACAGGCCCTCGATGCACGCCGCGAAGCAGATCAGGTTGAGCAGGAACCGGCGGCGGTCCTCCCTCGTGCGCAGCCGGTCGATCTCCTCCACCGAGTCCATCCACTTGAAGCAGAACCCGGCCTTCTCCCGGATCGACGGGATGTTCTCCACGGCCGCGAAGGCGGCGGCCCGGTCGTCCGGGTCGGGCAGATAGGTGTCCAGCAGCGTCAGATAGAACTGGACGTGGACGGCCTCCTCGAACAGCTGACGGCTCAGATACAGCCGCGCCTCGGGCGAGTTGATGTGTTTGTACAGCGTCAGCACCAGGTTGTTCGCCACGATCGAGTCGCCGGTGGCGAAGAACGCCACCAGCCTGCCGATCAGATGCTGCTCGGCCGGGCTGAGCTTGGCGAGGTCGGCCACGTCGGAGTGGAGGTCGACCTCCTCCACGGTCCAGGTGTTCTTGATGGCGTCCCGGTATCGCTCGTAGAAGTCGGGGTACCGCATCGGCCGCAGCGTCAGCTCGAAGCCGGGGTCGAGCAGGTTCTGGGGACGGGTGGTGCTGGTGGTCACTGGCATGCCTCGCAGGACTCGGGGTTCTCCAGGGAGCAGGCGACCGCCTCGGGATCGGCGGTGGGCTGCGCGGGGACGGTGGGCTGCTGCGCGCGGGCCGCGCGCGCGATCCGGGTCGCCGGGCGCGAACGCAGGTAGTACGTCGTCTTCAGGCCCGATTTCCAGGCGTACGCGTACATCGAGGAGAGCTTGCCGATGGTCGGCGTCTCCATGAACAGGTTCAGGGACTGGGACTGGTCCAGGAACGGGGTGCGGGCGGCGGCCATGTCGATCAGACCGCGCTGCGGGATCTCCCAGGCCGTGCGGTACAGCCGCCGCACGTCCTCGGGGATCCACTCGAAGCCCTGCACCGAGCCGTTCGCCTCGCGCAGCGCCTCCCGGGTGCGCGCGTCCCACACCCCGAGCCGCTTCAGATCCTCGACCAGGTAGGAGTTGACCTGCAGGAACTCACCGGAGAGCGTCTCGCGCTTGAACAGGTTGGACACCTGCGGCTCGATGCACTCGTAGACGCCCGCGATGGAGGCGATGGTGGCGGTCGGCGCGATCGCCAGCAGCAGCGAGTTGCGCAGGCCGGTGGAGGCGATCCGCTCCCGCAGCGCCGCCCAGCGTTCCGGCCAGGCGAACTCGACGTCGTAGTGGTCGGGATGCAGCACACCCCGGGCCGTGCGGGTCTTCCCCCAGGCGGGCAGCGGCCCGTTGCGCTCGGCCAGGCCGGCGGAGGCCTCGTAGGCGGCGAGCATGATCCGCTCGGCGATCTTCGTGGACAGCGCCTTCGCCTCGGGGGAGTCGAAGGGCAGGCGCAGCTTGAAGAAGACGTCCTGCAGCCCCATCGCGCCGAGGCCCACCGGCCGCCACTTGGCGTTGGAGCGCGCCGCCTGCTCGGTCGGGTAGAAGTTGATGTCGACGACCCGGTCGAGGAAGGTCACGGCCGTGCGCACGGTCTCGTCCAGCCGCTGCCAGTCGATGTCCCCGGCCGCCGGGTCGGCGAACGCGCCGAGATTGACCGACCCCAGGTTGCACACCGCCGTCTCGCCGTCGCCGGTGACCTCCAGGATCTCCGTGCAGAGGTTGGAGGAGTGGATCACCTGGCCGGGCTCGGCGGTCTGGTTGGCGGTGCGGTTGGCGGCGTCCTTGAAGGTCATCCAGCCGTTGCCGGTCTGCGCCAGGGTGCGCATCATCCGCCCGTACAGCTCACGCGCGGGCAGGGTCTTCCTCGCCAGGCCCGCCGCCTCCGCCCTGCGGTAGGCCGCGTCGAACTCCTCGCCCCACAGGTCGACCAGCTCGGGCACGTCCGAGGGCGAGAACAGCGACCACTGCTCGTCGGCGCTGACCCGCCGCATGAACTCGTCCGGCACCCAGTGCGCCAGGTTCAGATTGTGCGTGCGCCGGGCGTCCTCACCCGTGTTGTCGCGCAGTTCCAGGAACTCCTCGATGTCCGAGTGCCAGGTCTCCAGGTACACCGCCGCCGCGCCCTTGCGCCGGCCGCCCTGGTTCACCGCGGCCACCGAGGCGTCCAGCGTCTTCAGGAACGGCACGATGCCGTTGGAGTGCCCGTTGGTGCCCCGGATCAGCGAACCCCGGGAGCGGATGCGGGAGTACGACAGCCCGATGCCGCCGGCGTGCTTCGAGAGGCGGGCCACCTGGTGGTAGCGGTCGTAGATGGAGTCCAGCTCGTCCTTGGGGGAGTCCAGCAGATAGCAGGAGGACATCTGCGGGTGACGGGTGCCGGAGTTGAACAGCGTGGGGGAGGAGGGCAGATAGTCCAGCCGGCTCATCAGCCGGTACAGCGCCGCGACCTCCTCCAGCGCGCGGACGGTGTCGTCCTCGGCGAGACCGGCGGCCACCCGCAGCAGGAAGTGCTGGGGCGTCTCGATCACCTTGCGGGTGATCGGGTGCCGCAGCAGATAGCGGCTGTGCAGGGTGCGCAGGCCGAAGTAGCCGAAGCGGTCGTCGGCGCCGGTGTCGATCAGCGCGTCCAGGCGCTCGGCGTGCCGCCGGACGAACGCGGCGGTCCGGTCCGCGATGAGGCCCTCGCGGTGACCGGTCGCGACGGAGGTGGTGAACGAAGTGACGCCCTGGGAGGCGGCCTCGGCGCGGATGCCGATGGTCAGCAGCCGGGCGGCGAGCCGGGAGTAGGCGGGGTCCTCGGAGATCAGCCCCGCCGCCGCCTCGGTGGCCAGCTCCCGCAGCTCAGCCTCGTCGGCGCGGGCGGACCGGCCGCGCAGCGCGGCGGCGGCCACCCGGCCGGGGTCGGCGTCGGGCAGGTCGGCGGTCAGCTCGGTCAGGGTCCGCAGCAGCGCGGCACCGGGGCCGTCGCCCGCCTCGGTCACGTCGATCGCTGAAGCCGGATCGGCTGGCGCGATGGTCACGTGGGGTCTCCCTCGCTCGGCACAGGGGCCTCGTCGAGGGCAGGAGGCAGCTCACGAGCGCACACGGCGCCGCGTCCACCGGCCCATTCCGCGAGGCCCGGACGTCAGGGCACCCGACCGGACGGCCGGGCGCACTGTCGGCAGGTCCTCGGACTTGGCCCGTGGCACGCACACGAGAGGCGGGCAGGCACGAGTACACCGTTGCGGGACAGTTCCGGATTCGCACCGGATTCCCCTGCGGCGACAGCGAGCATGAGCATACATCTTGTGCCGGGTGGTGCGAGCACCCCCATATGTTGTGCCGCGATGCTGTCAGAGCGTCAGTTCATAGGTGAGCAGCGTGAGGTCGTCCAGGTGCGGGACCGGATTCCAGTCCCGCTCGGGGGTGCGGACGAACCCGAGCCGTTCGTAGATGCGGTGCGCCGCATGCATCGACGCCTGCGTGGACAGCACCATCCGCTCGCACCCGAGCGCCCGCGCCCGCTCCACACAGGCACGCACCAGGGCCTCCCCGGCGCCCCGCCCCCGGCCGGCCCGGTCCACCGCGAGCATCCGTATCTCGGCCTCGCCCGGCCCGGCGATGTCCGCCATCGGCCCTCCGTCCGGCACGAACGTCACCCCGCCCAGCAGCCGCCCCCGCTCCTCGGCGACCAGCACCTCGGCTGCCGCCGCCCGCTTGGCCACGTCCCGCAGCTCGCCCAGGTAGGCGTCGCTCTCCCCGAAGTCCAGCAGCCCGTCGTCGAGATAGGCCCGGGCGGTGATCTCCCCCAGCTCCTCGTACTCCTCGGCCTGCACCGGCCTGATGACGATGTCCATGGAGCGAGTCTGCCGCACGGGTACGACAACGGGCCGCCGGATCTCTCCGGCGGCCCGTGCCCGGCCCACGACGGCGCGGGAACCGCGCTCAGCGCATCAGTGCGTCAGCGCGTCAGCGCATCGGAGCGTCAGCGCGTCAGTGCTCGGCGGCCGCGGTGGCCGGCGGCAGCTCCACCTGGACACCGGGGTCGCCCGCGTCCGCCGTGTAGTCCGACGGCTGGGTCTCGTCGTTGCCCTCGGGCGCCTTGACCGCCTTGAACACGAAGGTCAGGACCACAGTCACCAGGACGTTGATCACAAAGGCGGTGAGACCGATGTACCCGATCTCGCCGATGCCCGGGATCTCGTCCGCGGAACCGCCGAAGTGCTTCTGCGTCGGCGAGGACACCCCGTACGCGGCGGCCGTGCCGTAGATCATGCCGACCGCCCAGCCGGCCAGCAGCGCCCACCGGTGGAACCAGCGGGTGAACAGGCCGCCCACCAGCGCCGGGAAGGTCTGCAGGATCCAGATGCCGCCGAGCAGCTGGAAGTTGATCGCCACCGTCTTGTCCATGGTCAGGACGAAGACCAGCGCACCCACCTTCACCAGCAGCGAGACCAGCTTGGACACCCGCGTCTCGTCCTTGGGTGTGGCGTCGGGCTTGATGAAGTCCTTGTAGATGTTGCGGGTGAACAGGTTCGCCGCCGCGATCGACATGATCGCCGCCGGCACCAGCGCGCCGATGCCGATCGCCGCGAAGGCCACACCCGCGAACCAGTCCGGGAACATGTTCTCGAACAGCTGCGGGATCGCCAGCTGGCCGTTCTGCACCTTCACCCCGGCCGCGATCGCCATGAAGCCGAGCAGCGCCAGCAGGCCCAGCATCAGGGAGTACAGCGGCAGGATCGTGGTGTTGCGGCGGATCACCTCACGGCTGCGCGAGGACAGCGTCGCCGTGATCGAGTGCGGGTACATGAACAGCGCCAGCGCCGAACCGAACGCCAGCGTCGCGTACGTCCACTGGCCCGCGTCGCCCGGCACCAGCGCACCGCGCGGCTGGCCGGTGGCCGGGTTGGTCTCGCCGAACGCCTTGCTCGCGCTGGCGAAGATGTCGTCGAACCCGCCCAGCTTGATCGGGATGTAGATGATCGCCACCGCGATCACCAGGTAGATCAGCGTGTCCTTGACGAACGCGATCAGCGCGGGCGCCCGCAGACCGGACGAGTAGGTGTACGCGGCCAGTACACCGAAGGCGATCAGCAGCGGCAGGTCCTTGATGAACCAGTTGGTGCTCTCCCCGCCGCCGACGCCCATCACGTCGAGCACGGCCTGGATGCCGACCAGCTGCAGCGCGATGTACGGCATCGTCGCCAGGATGCCGGTGATCGCCACCGCCAGCGACAGCCCCTTCGAGCCGAAGCGGCCGCGCACGAAGTCGGAGGTGGTCACATAGCCGTGCTTGTGCGACACCGACCACAGGCGGGGCAGGAAGGTGAAGATCAGCGGATACACCAGGATCGTGTACGGCACCGCGAAGAAGCCCGCCGCGCCTGCCGCGTAGATCGCCGCCGGGACGGCCACGAAGGTGTACGCGGTGTACAGGTCACCGCCCAGCAGGAACCAGGTCACCCAGGTGCCGAACGACCGTCCGCCCAGGCCCCATTCGTCCAGGGTGTGCTCGTTCGCCGCCTTGCGCCAGCGCGCGGCCAGGAAGCCCATGACCGTGACCAGCACGAAGAAGAAGATGAAGACGGCGAGCGCTACGACGTTGACGTCCTCGTTCACTGCTCCGCACCGCCCTTCGAGGCCTTGCGGGCACGCTGGTCACGCTGCCAGAGCTTGTAGGCGACCATCGTCAGCGTGGTCGAGATCAGCACCCACAGCATCTGGTACCAGTAGAAGAACGGGATGCCGATCAGCACCGGGTCGGTCTTGGCGTACGAGCCGACCCACAGCATGGCGACGAACGGTGCGACGAGGCAGAGACCGATGACGACGCGCACGGGCGTCACCACTGGTTCCCTGCCGGTATCTGGGGCTTGCGACATCTGCGGCTCCTGTCCCCTCACGGATCACCGGCTGGCAATGCGCAGGAAATCTAGGTCAGGCGCACCAGGTCAGGAACCCCGTGTCCGCTCAGCGGTATGCGAGCGCCGCTCAACCGCAAAACAACAGCAACGAAATCTCTGTCAACCGTCCGATTTGCCGGGAATGGGTGGCTCGCCGAGGGTCGCGGACGGCCCCGCCGAGAGCGCGCGGGACCGCAGCGGACCGCTCACTCCTGAGGGCGCCTGAGCCGGGCGACGAACTTGTACCGGTCGCCCCGGTACACCGAGCGCACCCACTCCACCGGCTTGCCGTCACGGTCCAGCGAGTGCCTGGAGAGCATCAGCATCGGCAGGCCCACATCGGTGCCCAGCAGGCCGGCCTCGCGCGGGGTGGCCAGCGAGGTCTCGATGGTCTCCTCGGCCTCCGCCAGATGCACGTCGTAGACCTCGGCGAGGGCCGTGTAGAGCGAGGAGTACTTCGCCAGGCTGCGGCGCAGCGCCGGGAAGCGCTTGGCGCTCAGATGGGTGATCTCGATGGCCATGGGCTCGCCGTTGGCCATCCGGAGCCGCTCGATGCGCAGCACCCGGCCGCCGGGCGCGATGTCCAGCAGCTCGGCCAGCCGGTCGTCGGCCGTGATGTACCCCAGATCGAGCAGCTGCGAGGTCGGCTCGAGTCCCTGGGCGCGCATGTCCTCCGTGTACGAGGTCAGCTGCAGCGCCTGCGACACCTTGGGCTTGGCGACGAACGTGCCCTTGCCCTGGATGCGCTCCAGGCGCCCCTCGACCACCAGCTCCTGCAGCGCCTGGCGCACGGTGGTGCGCGAGGTGTCGAACTCCGCGGCCAGCGTCCGCTCCGGCGGCACCGGAGTGCCGGGCGGCGCGGTCTCGGTCATGTCCAGCAGGTGCTTTTTCAGCCGGTAGTACTTGGGCACGCGCGCCGTACGGACCGTGGTCCCGTTCTCGTTCTCCGCACTGCTGACGTCGGTGCTCATGCTCTGCCTTCCCGGCTCCGAGTCCCGAAGCGACCGACATCCCCATCGGCCACGGAGCACATCGTGGCACGGCTCGCGGCGGGGCGGTGCCCCGCACGCTCCGTGATCTCCTCTGTATACCGCCGGGACGGGGGCTGGTCTAGTCCATGACGGGGTCGTGAGACGGTGATCAGAGCCCCTGCCACCGCGGCTTGTTCGCGTAGGTGTGACGGAAGTAGTCGGCCAGCTTCAGCTTGGAGGCGGCGGCCTCGTCGACCACCACGGTGGCGTGCGGGTGCAGCTGCAGCGCCGAGGCCGGGCACACCGCGGCGACCGGGCCCTCCACCGTGGCCGCGATCGCGTCCGCCTTGCCCTCGCCGGTGGCGAGCAGCACCAGGTGGCGGGCCTCCAGGATGGTGCCGATGCCCTGGGTGATGACGTGGTGCGGCACCTGCTCGATGTCGCCGTCGAAGAAGCGCGCGTTGTCGATCCGCGTCTGCTCGGTCAGCGTCTTGATCCGGGTGCGCGAGGCGAGCGAGGAGCACGGCTCGTTGAAGCCGATGTGCCCGTCCGTGCCGATCCCGAGCAGCTGCAGGTCCACGCCGCCCGCCTCGGCCAGCGCCCTGTCGTACGCCTCGCAGGCGCCCTGTACGTCCTCGGCGGTCCCGTCGGGGCCCATGAACGACTCCATCGGGATGCCGAGCGGCTCCAGCACCTCGCGCCGCAGCACCGAGCGGTACGACTCGGGGTGGTCGGCGGGCAGCTCCACGTACTCGTCGAGCTGCGCCACCCGGGCCCGGGAGGCGTCGACCGCGCCGGCGCGCACCTTCGCGGCCAGCGCCTCGTAGACGGGCAGCGGCGTCGAGCCGGTGGCCACACCGAGCAGGGCGTCGGGCTTGCGCCGCAGGAGCTGAGCGATGGCCTCGGCGATGAGTTCGCCGCCGGCCGGGGCGTCCGGAACGATGACAACTTCCACGCTGGGCCTGCCGATCTGGAAGGAGGGCTCGGGCCGGGTGCGACGCCGGTGCGGGCGCCCGTCCCGGATGTGGTTTAGACCAATCTAACAGAGGAGCGGGTCCCGTCCCATGGCCCTTCGCCGCCTCTTTCGTCTCCTCACTCCAGTCGCTCCGGCCTTCCAGTGGCGCGCGGACGGCTCGCGTTTCGCCGGGGTCCTCACTCCTCGTGCCCCCGCGGACGCCGGCGCCATCACATTCGGAAAACTGCGCGGCCGAGCGGCTCCGCAGGGGAACTCCTTCGGGCTAGGCTGCGTTCTGAACGTGACGCCGGCCCGGCGACCGGGCAGAAGGCGGCGAACGGGACGGGAGCGCTCGTCGCGAGCATGGACATGGCTAGTGGTCTAGTCCACAATGCCAGACAGGAACACACAGACCTGCCTTCCCCCGCACAGGAAGGCGGACCGAGGGTCCGGGGCTCTCTGCCCTGACTGCACCGGATCCTCACGCTCGGCCGACCGGGACCGCACACCCCACGGCCGATCATGCTCCGGGCTGCGGTGCCGGGAGGGTTGAGGGTCCCTCTCAGGCGCCGCGGCCCGCGGGTGTCTCAGGGCGCACACCGCCCGTGCTCCAGGGCGCACACCATCCGTGTCCCGGGGCGCACACCGCGGGTGTTTCAGCGCTGCACAATCGCGCGGGTACGCTCGCTGACGTGCCCTCCATGAACGAACTCGTACGCCAGCACACCGCCCTCGACGACACCGATCTCGAGTGGCTCCACCTGCTGGTCTCGGAGTGGCAGCTGCTCTCCGATCTCTCCTTCGCCGACCTGGTGCTGTGGGTGCCCACCCGCGACGGCACCCGCTATGTCTCCGTCGCCCAGATGCGGCCCAACACCGGCCCCACCTCCTACCAGGACGACATGGTGGGCCACCTCGTCCCGCGCGGCCGCCGGCCCATGCTGGACGCGGCGCTCGACGAGGGCCGGATCGTGCGCGAGGGGGACCCCGAGTGGCGCGAGGAGGTGCCCGTCCGCGTCGAGTCGATCCCGGTGCGGCGCGAGGGGCGGGTCCTCGGCGTGATCGCCCGCAACACCAATCTGCTGACCGTGCGCACCCCCAGCCGGCTGGAGCTCACCTACCTCCAGAGCGCCTCCGACCTCGCCCAGATGATCGCGGCCGGGGCCTTCCCGTTCGCGAACCAGCAGCTGGACATGGACGCCTCGCCCCGCGTCGGCGACGGGCTGATCCGGCTCGACGCCGACGGCATCGTCCAGTACGCCTCCCCGAACGCCCTGTCCGCCTACCATCGCCTGGGGCTCGCCGCCGACCTGGTCGGCCATCACCTCGGCCGCACCACCGCCGAACTGGCCCCGTCCCGCGGCCCGGTGGACGAGGCGCTGGCCAAGGTCGCCAGCGGCTGGGCGCCCCGCGAGTTCGAGATCGAGGCGCACGACGGGGTCATCCAGTTCCGCGCCATCCCGCTCAAACCGAAGGGCACGCGCATCGGTTCGCTGGTGCTGCTCCGGGACGTCACCGAACTCCGCCGCCGTGAACGGGAGTTGATCACCAAGGACGCCACCATCCGGGAGATCCACCACCGGGTGAAGAACAACCTCCAGACGGTGGCCGCACTGCTGCGCCTGCAGGCCCGCCGGATCGGTTCCGACCGCGGCCGGGAGGCGCTGGAGGAGGCGGTGCGCCGGGTCGGCTCGATCGCGATCGTGCACGAGACGCTCTCCCAGAACCTCGACGAGCGCGTCGAGTTCGACGACATCGCCGACCGGGTGCTCGCGATGGTCGCCGAGATCTCGCCGGGCAAGGTGACCGGCCGGCGCTCGGGCCGCTTCGGCATCCTGGACGCGGAGGTGGCCACCCCGCTGTCGATGGTGCTCACCGAGATCCTGCAGAACGCCCTGGAGCACGGGTTCCGCGAGGGCGACACCGGCACGGTCGAGGTCTCCGCGGTGCGCGGCGGCACCAGCAGGGACGCCCGGCTGCTGGTCACCGTCCAGGACGACGGGGTCGGTCTGCCCGAGGACTTCGACCCGAAGACCGCCGGCAATCTGGGGCTGCAGATCGTCCGGACCCTGGTGGAGGGTGAGCTGGGCGGCACCTTCGACATGGTCCCGGCGCCGGAGCGGGGGACCAGGGTGATCCTGGACATCCCGGTGCAGGTCGACAAGTAGGCGACCGGAGACAGACGGCGAGGCAGACGGCGCAGACGGCAAAGAGCCCCGGACCGGTGAACGGTCCGGGGCTGATGCGCATTAGGGAACTGCGCGCTGCGGCTCGGGGGCGGGAGATGCGTACGCGGTGCACGCGCCGCCAAGCTCAGGCTGTCAGCAGGGGTGGGTGTGTCAGGCGGAGGCCTGACGGGCCCGGTTGCGGGCGGCGCGGCGCTTCATCGCACGGCGCTCGTCCTCGCTGAGACCACCCCAGACGCCGGAGTCCTGGCCGGACTCGAGCGCCCACTGCAGGCACTGCTCGATCACCGGGCAGCGGCGGCAGACGGCCTTGGCTTCCTCGATCTGCAGCAGCGCAGGACCGGTGTTGCCGATGGGGAAGAAGAGCTCGGGGTCTTCCTCGCGGCAAACGGCGTTGTGACGCCAGTCCATGGCTGCTACCTCTCCTTGGTATTACTGCGGGTTGCTTGTGAATGTGAACGCTTTCACGAATCCCTCAACAAGGGAAGGGCCGACCGCCAGGTTCCCTGGCGTGGTCCTTGGGTTCGTAGAGGGGTTCCGGTGATCTGTGGAGGCCGGTGTTGCGGGCCGTCCCGATCGCCATGTAGAGACTCGCAAACCTCGACCCCGGATACAACCCCTTCCGGGAAGTTTTTTTGGATTCTTCGGTGTCGACTAGGTCACAGCCGTACTTCCATGGGGTGGACCCTGGCCTAAACGTTCGAGTGAAAGGACTTTGGCCCGTTCTGCTCACACAATCACACGCAGTGCACGGCGTACGCCTGTGAACGTCACGCTGGTACGCAGCCCCAGGTGGTCACCGTCCATCTGAAGGGGCAGTGGCACCTTCGAATGCAAGGTGAACTGGGTGAGATCGTGCCGGGAGACGGCGTGCCGGCCCTTGGGGCCGCGCTCGGGGGACGAAGCGAGCAACTGCGTGCCATACCGGGCAACCGCGCCGGCGGACAGACGCTTCAGCCCGAAGATGTCCAGGCCGGTGTCGAAGGAGGCCTTGGGGCAGGCGTAGATCGGGCGGTTGCCCAGGAACGTCCACGGCGAGGTGTTCGAGACTATGGAGAGCACCAGGTCCTCGACCGGCTCCTCGCCCGGCACCTCCAGGCTGATCACCCCGTGCCGCCGGTGCGGCTCACCGAACAGTGCCCGCACGACCTGCCGCATATAGAGCGAGTGCGTCGACTTCTTGCCGCGCTCGCGGTGCTGCTCGACCCGGCCGACCACGCCCGCGTCGAAGCCGAGCCCCGCGTTGAAGGTGAACCAGCGGGCCGGGACCGACTCGTCCTCCGTGCCCGGCGTGCCCGAGGTGAGCCCCAGGCCCACTGTGCGCTGACGCGCCTCACGCAGCGCGTCCAGCAGCACACCGGTGGCCTCCACCGGCTGGTTCGGCAGGCCGAGGGCACGGGCGAAGACATTGGTGGAGCCGCCGGGGACCACCGCGAGGCCCGGCAGATGCTCCGGGTCGGGGCCGGCGTGCAGCAGACCGTTGACCACCTCGTTCACGGTGCCGTCGCCGCCGAGGGCCACCACCAGGTCTATGTCGTCGCTCTGCGCGGCCTGCCGGCCGAGATCGCGCGCGTGCCCGCGGTACTCGGTGGTGACCGCGTCCAGTTTCATCTCACTGGCGAGTGCGTGGATCAGCACGTCGCGCGTGCGCGCACTGGTAGTCGTTGCCGCCGGATTGACCACGAGAAGTGCACGCATGCGTTGCAGGGTACCTACTGGGCGGTACCGCGCCCAGGGTGAGGGCTACCCTTCTGGGGTGAGCAAGGACCAGACCCCCGCCACCGCACCGGACACCACCGGCCCCCGCCCGCGCCGGCTGACCTACGCCGCGGGGCTCGTCGCCCTGGAGGGGCTGACGCTCGTCGTCGGGGGCGTGTGGATGCTGGTGCTCGGGATCACCGGGGAGCCGGACGACCGGCGGCAGGCCGTGACCGGCGGGATCACGCTGATCCTCCTGGCGCTGCTGCCGCTGCTCGCCGCCCGCGGACTGCTCGGCCGGCGCAGCTGGAGCCGGGGCCCGGCCGTCATCACGCAGATCATGGCCCTGCCCATCGCCTACAACCTGCTCCAGGCCGACAGCATCGCCATCCCGGCGGGCATCGCCCTCGCCGTCGTCGCCGTCGGCTCCCTGGTACTGCTGATCAACGCGGAGACCACGAAGGCCCTGGGCATCAGGGGACCGGGGAACGCCGAGAAGTAGCAGCGCCGCGGAGCGCCCCGAAGGAGCCGCACGGCCGCGGGCCGGCAAGTGGCTGCACGCCGAGGGCCGGCAGGGGGCTGCACACCGGGGGTCGGCAGGGGGCTGCACACCGGGGGTCGGCAAGGGGCCGCACACCGGGGGTCGGCAAGGGGCCGCACACCGGGGGTCGGCAAGCGGCCGCGCACAAGAGGCCGCACGGCAGAGGCGGGCCCCCGCCGCCCGCATCCGGATGTGCTCACTCGCCGGGTGCGCTCACCCTCGGTCACTCCTCGACCAGCAGCTTCTCCCGCAGCTGCGCCAGGGTGCGGGCCAGCAGCCGGGAGACGTGCATCTGCGAGATGCCGACCTCCTGCGCGATCTGCGACTGGGTCATGTTGCCGAAGAAGCGCAGCAGCAGGATCCGCTTCTCCCGCGGGGGGAGATCCTCCAGCAGCGGCTTGAGCGACTCCCGGTAGTCCACACCCTCCAGCGCCTCGTCCTCCGCGCCCAGGGTGTCGGCGACCGCGGGGGACTCGTCGTCGGTGTCGGGGACGTCCAGGGACAGCGTGGAGTACGCGTTGGCCGACTCCAGGCCCTCCAGGACCTCCTCCTCGGAGATGCCCAGCTTCTCGGCGAGCTCGTGCACCGTGGGGGAGCGGCCGTGCAGCTGGGACAGCTCGGCCGTGGCCGTGGTCAGCGCCAGGCGCAGCTCCTGCAGCCGGCGCGGCACCCGCACCGCCCAGCCCTTGTCCCGGAAGTGCCGCTTGATCTCGCCGACCACCGTCGGGGTCGCGTAGGTGGAGAACTCCACGCCCCGGTCCGGGTCGAAACGGTCCACCGACTTGATCAGACCGATGGTGGCGACCTGGGTGAGATCGTCCAGGGGCTCACCGCGGTTGCGGAAGCGGCGCGCCAGATGCTCCACCAGCGGCAGATGCATGCGGACCAGCTGATTGCGCAGCTCCGCGTACTCGGGACTGCCGTCCGGCAGGGTGCGCAGCCGGAGGAACATGGCGCGCGCCCCGCTGCGGTCCTGCGGGTCGTGGTGCGTGCCGTGCGTGCCCTGAGGGCCCGGCGCGCTGCGGGCGGCCGGTGTGGCCGGCACACCCGGCACACCCGGCGCCCGCGGCGCCTCGTCCTCGGCGTATCGCTCGTGCTCGTTCATCGTCCCGCCCGTCGCCCTTCCCCGAGCGTTCGCCTCGTCCCCCGTCGCCGGCCTCGCGCGGGCCGGGACGCCCGCCTGGCCGGAGGCGGCCCCCGTCCGGCCGCCCGCGGGCGTGCGCCGTCCGGCACCGTCCGCCGGCCCGCCCGGGGCCCCGACCGGTCCGGAGTCCTCCTCCGGATGCGACCGGGCCTGCTCGGGGATGCCGTCGATCCCGTCCGGCACGCCCCCGGCGGGCAGCTCCCGTGTGCCGCGTTCTTCGTCCCGCACCGGCCCGTCCTCGTTCCTCACGCCGGCCCGGGTCCCGCGCCGCGCTGTTTGTAGAGGCTGATCGAAACGGTTTTGTCCTCGTCCACGGCGGAGGAGACCTTGCCCGCGAGCGCGGACAGGACGGTCCAGGCGAAGGTGTCCCGCGAGGGGGCATGGCCGTCGGTGGTCGGCGCCGAGACGGTGACCTCGAGCGAGTCGTCGACGAGCCGGAAGACACAGCTGAGCACCGATCCCGGCACGGCCTGCTGCAGCAGGATCGCGCAGGCCTCGTCGACCGCGATGCGCAGGTCCTCGATCTCGTCGAGGGTGAAGTCCAAACGGGCCGCGAGGCCGGCCGTGGCCGTGCGCAGCACCGACAGGTAGGCCCCCGCGGCCGGCAGCCGGACTTCCACGAAGTCCTGGGTCGCGGGCTCGCCTGCGATCTGGGACACCCTCACCTCCAAGGTGGTACAAGCGTTTCAGGGCCGGGAATCCGCCCCCGGACAACGCGCTACGTGGTTCAGCGGTGACGCTATCGCGCTCTGCATGGTCCTGTCCCGGGACCCCGAGGCCTTGCTGTCACTCATAGTAAAACTATGAATACGCTCCGTGGCTAGGGGTCTGCGGGCCCAATCGGGAAGAGCGCGCGCCGGATTGACGTACCCAGACGTCAGACGGTCGAACCGTCCGGCACCCGGGACCCGCCGGGTCACACCAGTACGTGATCGACGAAGCACCAGCGCCACCTCTCCCCGCGTTCGTGCGACCGCATCACCGGGTGGCCGCTCCGTCTGTGGTGCTCCGTGGCGTGCCGCCTCGGCGAAGAGTCGCAGCAGCCGACGTGACCGCAGGTGAGACACAGGCGCAGCTGCACCGGGTCCGTGCCGTCCCGCAGACACTCGGGGCACGTCTCACTGAGCGGAGCGGGCTCCGGGTGCGGCAGCGCGTCGGCGTGCGTGCACTGTTTCATGATGGCCAGATTACGACGGGCGAGCCGAAACCGAGGATGTGCCGGACATGGACGTGATGCCGCTGCTTCTGCTGGTCGCCGGCAGCGCCGCGGTCGCCGCGGCCGCCCGGCGCACCCCCATTCCGGCGCCCCTGCTCCTCGTCGCCGCCGGACTCGCGGTCAGCTACGTCCCCGGAGTGCCCGCGTACGCGCTCGACCCGCACGTGGTGCTCCCGCTGATCCTTCCGCCGCTGCTGCACTCGGCGGCGACCGAGAGCTCCTACCTCGACCTGCGCGCCCAGCTGCGGCCGGTGGCGCTGCTGTCGGTCGGCTACGTGCTGTTCGCGACCCTCGCCGTGGGCTGGGTCCTGTATCTGCTGGTGCCGGGGCTGCCGCTGACCGCGGCGCTGGTGTTCGGCGCGGTGGTGGCCCCGCCGGACGCCGTCGCGGCCACCGCGGTGGCCCGCAGGGTGGGACTGCCGTCGAAGGTGACCACGATCCTCCAGGGCGAGTCCCTGCTGAACGACGCCACCGCGATCACCGCGTTCCGGGTGGCCGTCGCCGCGGCCGCCGGCGAGGGCATGACCTGGATGGGCGGGGTCGGCGAGTTCCTGCTCGCCGCCATCGGCGGCCTGGCTGGTCGGCCTGGTGCTGATGGTGCCGCTGCACTGGCTGCGCACCCATGTGCGGGAGGCGCTGCTGCAGAACACCCTCTCCCTGCTGATCCCGTTCGCCGCCTACGCGCTCGCCGAGCAGGTGCACGCCTCCGGGGTCATCGCCGTCGTGGTCGTCGCGCTCTACCTGGGGCACCGCGCCTGGGAGGCCGACTTCGCCACCCGGCTGCAGGAGGAGGCCGTGTGGAAGATGGTCGCCTTCGTGCTGGAGTCGGCGGTCTTCGCGCTGATCGGGCTGCAACTGCCGGTCGTCCTCACCGGCCTCGGCGACTACGAGGGCCTCGAGGCCGCCTGGTACGCGCTCGCCGTCTTCGCGGTGGTCGTCGCCGTGCGGTTCATCTGGGTCTACCCGGCGACCTGGCTGCCGCCGAAGCTGTCGGCGCGGATCCGCGAGCGGGAGGGCCGGCCCGGCTGGAAGGCGCCGTTCGTCATCGCCTGGGCCGGGATGCGCGGAGTGGTGTCGCTCGCCATCGCCTTCTCCATCCCGCTCACCGCCGACGGCGCCGGCTTCCCGCAGCGCAACCTGCTGCTGTTCCTGACCTTCACCACCGTCATCGGCACGCTGGTCGTCCAGGGACTCACGCTGCCGCTGCTGACCCGCCTGCTGAAGTTCCCGCCGCGCGACGCCCAGGCGGAGACGCTCACCGAGGCCAACGCCCAGGCACAGGCCTCGCGAGCCGCGGAACGGCGCCTCGAAGAACTGCTGGCGGACGAGCGCAACGCCCTTCCCGTCCCGCTCGCCGACCGGCTGCGCGCGGTCCTGGAACACCGCCGCAACGCCGTCTGGGAACGGCTCGGGCAGACCAACCCCGTCACCGGGGAGTCCGTGGACGACACCTACCGGCGGCTGTCGCGGGAGATGATCGGCGCCGAACGCGACGTGTTCGTGCGGCTGCGCGACGGCCGCTACATCGACGACGAGATGCTGCGCACCCTGCTGCGCCGGCTCGACCTCGAGGAGGCGGCGGCGTTCAGGGAGACGGCGTAGGCGGGGACGAACGTTCAGGGAGACGGCGTAGGCGGGGACGACCTGGGACGACGGGCCGGTGGCCTTCGGGGGATCACGGACCGGGGGCTTCGGGGAAGGGGCGCCCGGTGACGACGGCGGCCAGCGTGCTGCCGCGCCGGAAGGCTCTCTCCTCCGCGAGAGCGACAAGGGCGTAAAGCAACTTGGCGACATAGAGACGCTCGACCGGAACGCCGTGCCGGTCCTCGAAGTCCGCGGCGAACGCGTCGAGTTCCGGTGTGGTGCGGGCGTAACCGCCGAAGTGGAAGCGGTCGTCCAGGCTCCAGTCGCCGACCGGGCCGCCGAACGCGGCCGTTTGCAACGCCTCCACCTCGCGGTGCAGGATGCCGCCCTTGAGTACCGGCACCCCCAACGCCCGTGCACCTGGCGCGAGTCCGGCGGCCATCCCGGCCAGCGTCCCGCCGGTCCCGCAGGCGACCGCGGCTACGTCGGCCACGCCCGCCAGCTCCTCGCCCAGCGCACGGCAGCCGCGCACGGCCAGGGCGTTGCTGCCGCCCTCGGGCACCACGTACGCGTCCTCTCCCACGCCGGCGTCCCGCAGGACGGCGGCCAGCGTCCCGGGCTCGGCCTTGCGGCGGTAGACCGAGCGCTCGACGAAGTGCAGCCGCATGCCGTCGGCGGCGCAGCGGGCGAGGGAGTCGTTGAGCGGGCGGTCGCGCAGCTCGTGCCCCCTGACCACGCCGACGGTGCGCAGCCCGAGCAGGCGTCCGGCGGCGGCCGTGGCCCGCAGGTGGTTGGAGTACGCCCCGCCGAAGGTGACCACCGTCCGGCCCTCGGCCGCCGCGAGGCTGGGCGCCAGCTTGCGCCACTTGTTGCCGATCAGCTCCGGGTGGATCAGGTCGTCCCGCTTGAGCACGAGCCGCACTCCGTGCCGTTTGAACCGCTCGTCCACGACTTCCTGCACCGGCGAGGGCAGCCGGGGTTGGAGCCCGGCGAGTCCGGCGAGTCCGGGGGAGCCGGGGGCCTCGGGGGAGCCGGAGGACTCGGGGGAGCCGCCGGACTCGGGGGTGTCGGGGGCGTCGGGCCAGGTCACGGTGCCATTGTCCCCGGCGGGGGCGGTGCGGGTGGGGTGGGCCCGGCGGCGAAGGCCGGTGGTCTCCGGCACCGGGCCGTCGGCGGGGCGGGCTGTCACCGGCCCAAGGCCGTTACCGCCGGGCCGTCCCCGGTGCCCGACCGGCGTGGGCCCCAGGCTTGGCCGGAATCGATCGCCGGCCGGGCCGCCACCGGGCTTCATCCCGGCCGCTGATCCAGCCGGTCGCGGATGCGGGACCTCATCGAGGACATGGTGAAACCGCGCGGATCGACCTTGCCGGGCTGCCACTCCAGGTGGCCGATCACCGACCGCTCGTTCCAGCCGTGGTGGCGGCAGACCGCCGCGGCGGCCTTCTCGATCGCCTCCAGCTGCGCGGCCGGCCAGGGGTCCTCGCCGTCGCCGAGGTTCTCGCACTCGAAGCCGTAGAAGTGCCGGTTGCCGTCGGTGGTCGCCTCGTTGTCCGGTGGCAGTGCCCGCTCCGCGATCACCGCCCGCAGCACGTCGTCGTCGCCAAGACCTGCGTGGTTGGCCCGGCCGTAGCCGACGAGATGGACCCGGCCGTCCTTGGTGATGACCCCGTGGCACAGCGGACCGGGCAGGCTCTCGTAGCCCTTGCGGCAGATCTCCACCGTTCTGGCGCTGCCCTTGGTCACCGTGTGATGGATCATCACGCCGTGCACCGGCCCCCAGGGGCCCTTGTGGTTGCGGTTGTGGGTACGCCAGTTGCCGACCTCGACGACTGTCAGACCCTCCGCCTTCAGAGCGCTGAGGAACGCGCTCGCGGACATGGGTGGGGCCATGACCGCCTCCTCACGTGCTGCGGACGGCCGCCCTGTGCAGCCGTCTCGTACCGGTGCTTGTACCGAAACGGAACGGCCGGAACCCATCGTTCGGAGCCTGTGCGAGCCGATTCGGACAACTTCGCGGAGCGTCGGGCTCCGCCCGTGCCGGGAACGCCGGGAGTCCGGCGTGGAGCGCGCGCCGGAAGCACTGGATGCCCCGGTACTCGAAGATCCATTCCCGCTCTTTCGGGTAATGGTACGAGCACGTTACGTGAGGAAGGCTTGCTCTCGCAGATCGATGCCCGGCACGGATGGGCGTGGATCACGACTGGGAGGGCAATTCCATATGTCGGTAGGCGAAGAGGTCCGCACGGAGCAGACCAGGCCCCAGCAGAGCCTCGGTACGGCGGCGGCGCGGAACCTGGCCACGACCACCAAGTCCGTTCCGCAGATGCAGGAGATCAGCTCGCGCTGGCTGCTGCGCATGCTGCCGTGGGTGGACGTCAAGGGCGGAACGTACCGGGTGAACCGGCGGCTGACCTACGCCGTGGGCGACGGCCGGATGACATTCGTGAAGACCGGCGACCGCGTCGAGATCATCCCCGCGGAGCTGGGCGAACTGCCGGCCCTGCGGGGCTACGAGGACGAGGAGGTGCTCGCCGAACTCGCCGCCCGCTGCCGGCAGCGGGAGATCGAGGCCGGCCAGGTGATCGCCTCCTTCGGCAGCCCCACCGACGAGGTGTACCTGCTGGCGCACGGCAGGGTGGAGAAGATCGGCACCGGCCCCTACGGCGACGACGAGTCCCTCGGAGTCGTCGCCGACGGCGCCTACTTCGGCGACCAGGCCCTGCTGGACGAGGACGCCATCTGGGAGTACACGGCCCGCACGCTCACCGCCTGCACCGTGCTGGTGCTGCCCCGCGAGGCCGTCCAGCAGGTCGCCGGGCGCTCCGAGACCCTGCGCGAGCATCTCAGGCGCAGCCGCTCCGTCCCGGCCCAGCGCACCAACAAGTACGGCGAGAAGGAGATCGACCTCGCGGCCGGCCACAGCGGCGAGCCGGACATCCCGCACACCTTCGCGGACTACGAGCCCCGGCCCCGCGAGTACGAACTGAGCGTCGCCCAGACCGTGCTGCGTATCCACACCCGTGTGGCCGACCTCTACAACCAGCCGATGAACCAGACGGAGCAGCAGATCAGACTGACCGTCGAGGCACTGAAGGAGCGTCAGGAGCACGAGCTGGTCAACAACCGGGACTTCGGCCTGCTGCACAACTGCGAGTACGACCAGCGGATCCAGCCGCACGACGGCGTGCCCAGCCCCGACGACATGGACGAACTGCTCAGCAGGCGCCGCGGGACCAGGATGTTCCTGGCCCACCCGCGTGCCATCGCCGCGTTCGGCCGCGAGCTCAACAAGCGGGGGCTGGTCCCGGAGACCATCGACATCGGCGGCAGCCGCATCCCCACCTGGCGCGGGGTGCCCGTCTTCCCGTGCAACAAGATCCCGGTGACCGAGGCCCGTACCACCTCCATCATCGCGCTGCGCACCGGCGAGGAGGACCAGGGCGTCATCGGCCTGCGGGCCTCCGGCATCCCGGACGAGATCGAGCCGAGCCTGTCCGTCAGGTTCATGGGCATCAACGAACAGGCCATCATCAAGTACCTGGTCACGACCTACTTCTCGGCAGCGGTGCTGGTACCGGATGCACTGGGCGTCCTGGAGAACGTCGAGATCGGCCGCTGGTGGTGACGATCCAGCCACGCCGCGGCCGGCCCGCCGTGTCCCCGCCCGCCCGGACGGGTACACCCTCCAGGTACGCGCGCTACGGCGGTGCAGGCGTCACCCGCCGCTCATCCTCCGGGTCGGTCGCAGGGGTGAGTCCATGACGGAGCTCAGGACACAGTCCACGGCAGGGCGTTCACCCCGGGGCGTACCGGGGACCGTACGGCGTCCCGCCGAGAGGCACGAGGCGACGACGCTGCTGGAGCTGGCGCGGGCCGAGGTCGACCCGGTGCTGCGGGCCGCAATCGCCTCGCTGCCCGGCCCGATGCGCCGGATCGCGCGCTACCACTTCGGCTGGGAGCACGCCGACGGCACCCCGGCCTCCGGCGGATCCGGCAAGGCGATCCGGCCGGCCCTGGTGCTGGCCGCGGCCTCCGCCCTCGGCGGACCAGGTGCGCGTGCGGCGTCCTTACGGGCCGCCGCCGCGGTGGAGCTCGTCCACAACTTCACGTTGCTGCACGACGATGTGATGGACCGGGACACCACCCGCCGCCACCGGCCCACCGCCTGGACGGTGTTCGGTGACGCGGACGCCATCCTCGCCGGGGACGCCCTCCAGGCGCTGGCCCTGCGGCTGCTCGCCGAGGACGGGCACCGGGCCGCCCCGCTCGCCGCGGCCCGGCTCGCCGACTGCGTGATCGAGCTGTGCGCGGGCCAGCACGCGGACACCGCCATGGAACGGCGCGCCCCGCAGGAGGTCACCCTCGACGAGACGCTGGCCATGGCCGAGGCCAAGACCGGCGCGCTCCTCGGCTGCGCCTGCGCCCTGGGCGCGCTGTACGCCGGCGCCTCGGACGCCGAGGTGCGGGCGCTGGACGCGTTCGGGCGTCAGGCCGGGCTGGCCTTCCAGCTGATCGACGACGTGATCGGCATATGGGGCGACCCCGGCCGCACCGGCAAGCCGGCCGGTGCGGACCTGGCCGCCCGCAAGAAGTCCCTGCCGGTGGTCGCCGCGCTCACCTCCGGCTCCCCGGCGGCCACCGAACTCGCCGCGCTCTACGCGGCCCCGCACGCGAAGGGGGACCTGGAACACACCAGGGAGGACCTGGAACGCATCACCTCGGCCGTGGAACGGGCGGGCGGCCGTGACTGGGCGCAGGCCCAGGCGGCCGACCGGATGGCCCGCGCGATGCAGGAACTGGCACGCGCGGTGCCTCACCCGGAGGGCGCCGGGGGGCTGCTGTCTCTGGCCGAGTTCGTCACCCGGCGCACCACCTGAAGGCCCCGGAGCCGCCGGGCCGTGCGGACCCTGACCCGCACGGCGCCGGTGCTCCGGACCCGGCGGCGGGTCCCGCACTTCCCCACGGTGTGCGGGGCCCGCCCGCTGCATCACCCGCCCCGCCCTCACCCGTAGGCTCAACCCCCGTACACGACAAGGCGGTTGAGAGGAGAAGCGGAGATGGGCGTGGCGATCCGTACGGCCGGTGAGGGCGACCGGGAGCTGGTGGTCCGGCTGCTGGACGAGGCGTTCCAGGACGACCCGGTGAGCAGCTGGGTGTTCCCCGGCGAGGAGCACCGGCGGCGCACGCATCACCGGCTGATGGCGGCGTTCACCGACATCGTGCTCGCCGGCGGGCGCATCGACGTCACGGAGGACGGCTCGGCGTGCGCGCTGTGGATGTCGATGCCGGCGGAGGAGCACGGCTCCGGGGAGGAGGACGACGGGCCCGCACAGCTGCGGCAGGCGGTCGACCCGGACAACGAGCGGGTGGAGCAGATCGGCAGGCTGACCGCGGCGATCCACCCCTCCGGGCGGGCCCACGAGTACCTGTGGATGATCGGCGTGGCCCCGCAGCGGCAGGGCGAGGGCCTCGGCACCGCCCTCATCACCTCGGTCCTCGACCGCTGCGACCGCGAAGGGCTGCCCGCGTACCTGGAGGCGAGCAGCGAACGCAGCCGCCGCCTCTACGAACGCCTCGGCTTCGCACTCACCGGGGAACCTCTCCGCCTCCCCGACGGCCCCTGCATGTGGCCCATGTGGCGCGAACCGCGCCCCCGCCTGCGCTGAACGCGATAAACCCTTGCGGCCACTACAACCGAAGTACTACAACTGAAGTCGTCAGCGAGGCGGCACACCCAGGCAACTCAGCCAGGGCAACGCGGTCGGGGCACACGCAGCCAGGAGGCCATCGTGCGAAAGCTCACCTACTTCATCGCCTGCTCCATCGACGGCTTCATCGGCGACCCCGGCGGCGACGCCTCGGCCATGATGCGGTTCGTCGACGAGGAGTTCTTCGAGTACCTGAAGACGGAGTACCCGGAGACCCTGCCCACCCACGGGCGCCGGGCCCTGGGCCTGGACGACCTGCCGAACAAGCGGTTCGACACGGTCATCCAGGGCCGGGCCAGCTACGACCTCGCGCTGAAGGAGGGCATCACCAGCCCCTATGCCCATCTGCGGGAGTTCGTCGCCTCCCGCACCCTCACCGAATCGCCCGACCCGAACGTCGAGATCGTCTCCGACGACCTGGTCGGCCGGGTCCGCGAGCTGAAGGCCGAGGACAGCCCGTACGACATCTACCTCTGCGGCGGCTCCCGCGTCGCCGGGGAACTGGCCGGGGAGATCGACGAGATGGTCATCAAGACCTACCCGATCGTGCTCGGCACCGGCATGCCCATGTTCACCGCCGAGTTCCCCCTGCTGGAGTTCACCCTCGAATCCACGCGCACCTTCGGCAACGGCGCGGTGGTGCGCACCTACTCCAGGAAGCGCTGAGCCCCACCCGGACCTACGCTGGAGGACATGTCCAGGCGGCGACGGCCTCATCGGCGCGGGCCTGGGCGGCGAGGCTGTCGCCCAGGTCGGCGTAGGTGAGGGCATGGACGCGCTTGTACTTCACGGGGTCCCAGCGCACGAGCGCGTCTCGGTGCTGTTGCTCGGTTCCGACGTGATCGGCGAGGTCGGTCAGCGTTCGTGCCGTGTGGCTTGCGACAGTGCCGGCGGCTGGTCCGCTGACGAGGGAATAGCTGGGCTGGGGACCGTCTTCGCGGAGCAGGGCGTCCTCGGCTGCCAACAGGGCGCGGGCAGCTGCGGCCTTCTCGCCCACGGCGGCGAAGGCACGGGCGTGGGTGATGTGGAGCAGTGCCTCGGGTGACGCGGGTGCTGCGGGTGCCCCGGCGCGCGGCGGGCGAGGTCCGCCAAGACCGGTGCGGCGGCCTGCTGATAGGCCGCCTGCAGGTGGCGGAAGGCTTCCTCGGCCGCTGCGGCCTGCTGCTCGTGGCCGCGCCGCTCGTGCCACTTGGCGGCGGCGCGGGCCAGGTGCACGGTGGCGAAGAGCAGGGCGACGGCGGGCCCGCCCGGCTCACTGGAGGCGTAGGCGAGTTCCTTGGCGGCCTTTCGCAGGGCGGTGGCGGCCTGGTGGTCCGCGCGGATGGCTGAGCGGCGGGCCCGGTTGAATGACATGGCCGCCGCCCGCAGCTGTGCCCGGTGTGGGCCGGTCGTGGCGCTGGCGATGTTGTACAGGGCGTCGCCGAAGGTGGCCAGGTAGCCCTGGGCGGCGGCCTCGTCACCGGAGTCGAGGACGATGTGTGCCGTGTGCAGTGCGGTGGTGGTGTGGCCGGGCGCGGTGCGTACGGGGCAGTGCCATACGTGCTGCGGCGGCTTGTTGCCGCCCAGCTCGCGTGTGCGCAGGTCGACATGGTGGTCGAGCCGCCTGGCGAGTTGGGTGTAGGTGGCGTCGGGATCGCGTCCGGGGTCGGGAGCGCTGGCCATGTCCCAGGCGGCACGATGTGGGGGTCGGTGTGCTCGTCGCGTCGCCCCTTGCCGAAGAGGTAGTTGATCAGGCCGAGCGTGCTGGAGCCGGTGGAGACGTCCGGCACCATGCGCATCGGCCTCCGCCAGTAGCCGGTCGATGAGCCGGTAGCTGTCCTCCACTGTCTGTCCGAGGCGGGCCAGTACGGACTCGGCGTGTTCGGGAACCGTAGCCGAGCGCGAGGGGCGCAAGCCCGTTGAGCTGCCGCACATGGTGACCCACGACCTGCGCCACTTCTTCGCCTCCGCGCTCATCGCCGGCGGGGCGAGCGTCAAGCAGGTGCAGCTCGTCCTCGGCCACGCGTCCGCCGTCATCACCCTGCGGATCTATGCCCATCTGTGGCCGGGCGAAGAAGACCGCACCCGGTCCGTCATGGACGCCGTTCTCGGCGGACTGCGGACCGGGTGCGGACTGCAAGACCAGGCGATCAAGGAAACCGCAGGTCAGAGGGCCTGAGTAAAGATCAGGCCTTCTTGGTCTCCCGGAAGATCTCGTCGATCCGGGCGATGTAGTCCAGCGCCTTCTGACCGGTGGCCGGGTCCGTCGACGCCTTGGCGGCCGACAGGGCCTTCAGCGTGTCGTTCACCAGCTGGTGCAGCTCGGGGTACTTCTCGAAGTGCGGCGGCTTGAAGTAGTCGCTCCACAGCACGGAGACGTGGTGCTTCGCGAGCTCCGCGCGCTGCTCCTTGATGTGAGCGGCACGGGCCCGGAAGTGCGGGTCGTCGTTGCCGGCCATCTTCTCCTGGATGGCCTTCACCGACTCCGCCTCGATGCGGGCCTGGGCCGGGTCGTACACGCCGCAGGGCAGGTCGCAGTGCGCGCTGACCGTGACCTTGGGCGCAAACAGGCGGGAAAGCATGAAGCATTCCTCCCTCGTGATCGTCTTCTCAGGGGGGACATTACTCCCTGCGTGACCCCTTTTCGCGAGTGCCCCCGCGGGCTTAAGGACAAAAGTCCGGGGTCACACTGAGACTGGTGGAGGAAAGACCGGGGAGGTGCCGGGTGATGCCGGAGTTGTCGGACGCCGAGCGGACGAGGTCGACGCCGCCCTTCGGGGTGGCCGAGGTGACGGGGCCGTCCATGGTGCCGACGCTGTATCACGGGGACCGGCTCCTGGTGCACTACGGAGCCCGCGTCCGGGTGGGTGACGTCGTCGTGCTGCGCCATCCTTTCCAGCAGGACCTGCTGGTCGTCAAGCGGATCGCCGAGCGGCGCGACGGCGGCTGGTGGGTGCTGGGGGACAACGGCTACGCGGGCGGCGACAGCACCGACTACGGGGTGGTGCCCGACGAGCTGGTGCTGGGCAAGGTGCGCTTCCGGTACCGGCCCCGCAAGCCCGCTCAGCGCTCGCCGCTTGCGCTGCTCGCCTGGGCGCTCTCCGCGGCCCGGCCGGTGTTCTCCTCCGACCGGTCGGCCTCCAGGCGCTTGCGGGCGCGGTAGGCCGCCACATTGGCGCGGGTGGCGCAGCGGTCGGAGCAGTAGCGGCGCGAGCGGTTGGTCGAGGTGTCCAGGTAGGCGTTGCGGCAGGGCGGGGCCTGGCACAGGCCCAGGCGGTCCACGCCGTACTCGGTGAGGTGGAAAGCGAGGCCCATCGCGGCGATCGCGGCGTAGCCGGCGGTGGCGTTGGACGGGTGGTCGGCCAGGTGCATGTGCCACAGCGGACGGCCGTCGTCGTCGCGGAAGTCGTGGCCGGAGATCTGAGGGCTGACCGGGAACTCCAGCAGCAGCGAGTTCAGCAGGTCCACCGCCAGGGTCTCGTCGCCGGAGTCGGCCGCCTCGAAGACCGCGCGCAGCCGGGCGCGGACCGAGCGGAACCGGGTGACATCGGCCTCCGTGGCGCGGCGTGCGGCCGACTGATTGGCGCCGAAGAGATCGCGTACCGCCTCGACAGAGGTCAGGGTGTCCTTCCCCCGCGCCGGTTCCTCGGTGTTGACGAGGCGGACGGCGTAGTCGGAGTAATAGGCCAGTTCCACTTGTAGTCCTTACGCGTGGGCTCTATGGTCGTGCATGCGGTCAGGTAACAGACGATCGTGCTTTCAGGGTATTACGTGACGGGTGCGAGGGGGCGCGGCTCGATGACGGACACCGACAGGAGCACGGGAACGGACACCGGAGCGGCCGGCACCACGGACACCAGTGGCACCACGGACACCTTCGGCACCGACTGGCGGGCCTGGCAGGAGAGCTGGGACCGCCAGCAGGAGTGGTACCTGCCCGACCGGGAGGAACGGTTCCGCGTCATGCTCGACATGGTCGAGGCGCTGGTCGGCACCGCACCGCGGGTGCTCGACCTGGCCTGTGGCACCGGCAGCATCACCGCCCGGCTGCTCGCCCGGTTCCCGGACGCCACCAGCACCGGGGTCGACCTGGACCCGGCGCTGCTCGCCATCGCCGAGGGCACTTTCGCGGGTGACGAGCGGGTCGCCCTCGTCACCGCCGACCTCAAGGACCCCGACTGGGTCTCGAGGCTGCCCCACGCCTCCTACGACGCCGTACTGACCGCGACGGCCCTGCACTGGCTGCACCGGGAACCCCTCGCGGATCTCTACGGCCGGATCGCGGGACTGGTCCGCGACGGCGGTGTCTTCATGAACGCGGACCACATGATCGACGAGACCACGCCCCGGATCAACGCGGCCGAGCGCGTGCAGCGCCACGCCCGCATGGATCAGGCCAAGCGCGACGGGGCGCTCGACTGGGCCCAGTGGTGGCAGCTCGCCGCCAAGGACCCGGTGCTGGCCGGACCGACCGCCCGGCGCTTCGAGATCTACGGCGAGCACACGGACGGCTTCATGCCGTCCCCGGCCTGGCACGCACAGGTGCTGCGCGAGAAGGGCTTCGCCGAGGTCCGGCCGGTGTGGTGCTCGCCGGCGGACACGCTGCTGCTGGCCCTGAAGCAGGCCGGGGCCGGCGGCCGGGAGGGGAACGCGAAGGGGCGGTACGGGTGACCGTACCGCCCCTTCGCGTGGCGCTCAGCGACCGTGCAGGCCGTGCAGGCCCTGCAGTCCGAGCGGGCCACGGCAACCGCGGCTGCCGTGCCCGCCGTGGATCACAGCACCTTGGACAGGAACGCCTTGGTGCGCTCGTGCTGCGGGTCGGTCAGGACGTCGCGCGGGTTGCCCGACTCGACCACCACACCGTCGTCCATGAAGACCAGGCTGTCGCCGACCTCGCGGGCGAAGCCCATCTCGTGCGTGACCACGATCATGGTCATGCCGTCCTCTGCGAGGTCGCGCATGACGTCGAGGACCTCGCCGACGAGCTCCGGGTCCAGTGCGGACGTCGGCTCGTCGAACAGCATCAGCTTGGGCTCCATCGCCAAGGCTCTCGCGATGGCGACCCGCTGCTGCTGACCGCCGGAGAGCTGGGCAGGGTAGTGATTCTTGCGATCGCCCAGGCCCACCCGGTCCAGCAGCCGCTCCGCGCGCTCCCTGGCCACGGCCTTGGCCTCGCGCTTGACCTGGACAGGAGCCTCCATGACGTTCTCGAGCGCCGTCATGTGGGGGAAGAGGTTGAAGCGCTGGAACACCATGCCGATGTCCCGTCGCTGCGCCGCGACCTCCTTCTCCTTCAGCTCGTAGAGCTTGTCGCCCTTCTGGCGGTAGCCGACCAGCTCACCGTCCACGTACAAGCGGCCGGCGCTGATCTTCTCCAGGTGGTTGATGCACCTCAGGAAGGTGGACTTGCCGGAACCGGACGGGCCGATCAGGCAGAAGACCTCCCGGGGATTCACCTCGAGGTCGATGCCCTTGAGGATGTGGGCCAGACCGAAGGACTTGTGAACACCTTCGGCCTTGACCATCGGGTGCCCGCCGGTGGGCTTGGCGATGTCTTTGCCGAAACTGGTCATCGGGCCTCCCCCGGACGGCGGAACGAACCGAACAGACGGAGGTTCTTCTTCAGTCGCTGCAGTGGTGTCGGCGGCAGGCTCCGCGTCGAACCACGGGCGTAGCGGCGCTCCAGGTAGTACTGGCCGACGCTGAAGACGCTCGTCAGGATCAGGTACCAGATCGAGGCCACGAAGTACATCTCGACGACCGCGAGCGAGGTGCTGGAGATGTCCGTGGAACGCTTGATCAGTTCATTGAACTGCACCGCGTAGGCCAGCGAACTCGTCTTCAGCATGTTGATGTACTCGTTGCCTGTCGGCGGCACGATGACCCGCATGGCCTGCGGCAGGATCACACGCCGAAGGGTCTTGCCCCGGGTCATGCCCAGTGCGTGCGATGCCTCGGTCTGCCCCTCGTCCACGGACTGGATGCCGGCGCGGACGATCTCGGACATGTAGGCGGCCTCGTTCAGGCCGAGACCCAGCAACGCCGCGAGGAACGGCGTCATGACCTGGTTCATCTCGTCCTTGTAGAACCCCAGGTTCAGGACCGGGAAGACGAGCGAGATGTTGTACCAGATCAGAAGCTGGACCAGGACCGGAGTGCCCCGGAAGAACCAGACGTAGAACCAGGCCACCGTGCTGGTGACCGGGTTGGACGACATCCGCATGACCGCGAGGATCACGCCCAGGACGAGGCCCAGCACCATGGCCAGCACGGAGATGTACAGCGTGTGCCAGGCGCCGGACAGGATGGTGCCGTCCGTCAGGTAGTCGGGGATGATCTCGTAGTTGATGTTCGCATTCGAGAAGGCGATCCCGATCAGTACCAGGACGGCGATGACCACTGCCCCGGCCAGCCAGCGGCCGTAGTGGCGCACGGGGATCGCTTTGATCTGCTCCGGCGGCACGGACGCCGCCGGAGTCTTGTCGATCGTGTCAGTCACGGTGACTGCCCTTCAGTGTGCCGAGGCTCAGGAGCCGCCGTTGATCTTCGCCTCCGTCACCGCGCCATCCGTGACGTTCCACTTCTCGAGGATCTTCTCGTACTCGCCGTTCTTGATGATCGCGTTCACGGCAGCCTGGATCGCGTCGCGCAGCTGGGTGTTCTTCTTGCTCACACCGATGCCGTACGGGCCGGCCTCGATCTGGTCACCGACGACCTCGAAGTCCTTGCCGCCTCCCGAAGTCTTGGCGTTGTAGGCGGCGACCGGGAAGTCGTTGAGGTCGGCGACCGACGCACCCTGCTTCAGCCGGAGCAGCGCCTCGGGGTCGGTGTCGTAGGTCTGGAGCTTGATGGCCTTCTTGCCGTCCTCGGTGCACTTCTTGCTCTGGGCCTTGGCGATGCCCTCGGAGGTGGTGCCGCGCTGCAGCGCCACCACCTGACCGCACAGGTCGTCCAGGGACTTGATGTTCTTGGGGTTGCCCTTCTGGACGAGGATCGAGGTGCCCGCGGTGAAGTAGTCGACGAAGTCGATGCCCTCGCCGGCCTTCTTGCCGGTCTCCGAGTCGATACCGTTCTGGCGGTCCTTGGTGTCGTTCATCGCGGACATGATCACGTTGAAGCGACCGGACTGCAGACCCACGATGAGCTGGTCGAACTTGCCGTTCTGGAAGTCGAACTTCACGCCGAGCTGCTTGCCCAGCGCCTCTGCGATGTCGGGGTCGATGCCGACGGCCTTGCCGCCCTGCATGAACTCGACAGGCGGGTACGCGATGTCGGAGCCGACCTTGATGACGCCCGCCTTGCGGATGTCGGCCGGGAGCTTGTCGGCGAGCGGGGCGGCGGAGCCCGTCGAGTCCTTAGTGCCGCTGTCGCTGCCCTTGTCAGTCTGGTCACCGCAGCCGGTGAGAAGCAGTGCGCCTGCGACCGCGATCGCGCCGACCGCTGCAATCCTCGAGCGTGCGGCGGTGGTACGACGGGTGGTGCTTGCGGTCATGGTGGGTTCCTCCGGCGGATGGGTGGAGATGCCGATGGGGCCGGCGACTGCTGTTACCAGGGAGTAAAGCAGCGCCATAGGTCGACGAGAGCACACGCCTTCGAGTGTCGCGACCTCGTGTGATTACCGCATCTTGCCATTCGGACTGCGCTATTCAGGGGGTGGCCAATGTCAAAAATGGATAACGGGTGGCCGATGATGCGCCCCACCTGGCCGTGAACAGGCCGGATGGGTTGCGGGAAACTTTCGTTTCGGCCGGAAGATCTCCGGCAGAACGGGGTTGGGCGAGGATCCGGCCGCCGCGTTTGCCGGGGCGTGAGCGCTTGCCGAGTGTTTGTCCAGGTCTTGTCCTGAAATTGGGCGATGAGTCCTGGCCTCGGCATGTGACCTTCGCGTTATGGACTCGTCGCCGACGGCGTCGGTCCGGTATGAAGGTTCTTTACACCCCTCATCCGGGGCTCAGGGCGCGTGTGCGGCGCGCCCGTCGCGTTTGGCCCGTACGCATCAACCCACCGGGCTCTGCGCGGTCCCGCCCACTTCTCACCAGGAGTGGTTAAACCCTCAAACCATGAACACTTAAGGGGTAAAACCTAGTGGCAGCGGAGATTGTGAATCCTCGCAGCGACAGTGAGACCGGGAGCGAGAGCGAGCAGGACGGGGCAGAGCCCCTCACGTCCCTCGACTCCTTCGACCCGGCGTTCGCGCTGCATCGCGGCGGCAAGATGGCTGTGCAGGCCACCGTGCCGGTCCGTGACAAGGACGACCTGTCCCTGGCGTACACGCCCGGCGTCGCGAAGGTGTGCAGCGCGATCGCCGAGCAGCCGGAACTCGTCCATGACTACACGTGGAAGTCGTCGGTGGTCGCCGTCGTGACGGACGGCACGGCCGTACTGGGCCTCGGTGACATCGGGGCCGAGGCGTCCCTCCCGGTGATGGAGGGCAAGGCGATCCTGTTCAAGCAGTTCGGTGGGGTGGACGCGGTTCCGCTCGCGCTGAGCTGCACGGACGTGGACGAGATCGTCGAGACCGTGGTGCGGCTGGCGCCGTCCTTCGGGGGCATCAACCTGGAGGACATCTCGGCGCCGCGGTGCTTCGAGGTCGAGCGGAAGCTGCAGGAGCGGCTGGACATCCCGGTCTTCCACGACGACCAGCACGGTACGGCGGTCGTGACGCTGGCGGCGCTGCGGAACGCTGCGCGGCTCAGCGGGCGGGCGCTCAGTGAGCTGCGGGCGGTGATCTCCGGTGCGGGTGCGGCCGGGGTCGCCATCGCGAAGATGCTGGTCGAGGCCGGCATCGGGGATGTGGCGCTGGCCGACCGCAAGGGTGTCGTGTCGCGGGACCGGGGTGATCTGACGCCGATCAAGGCGGAGGTGGCCTCGTTCACGAACAAGGCGGGGCTCTCGGGGTCGCTGGAGGCCGCGCTGGAGGGGGCCGATGTGTTCATCGGCGTCTCCGGTGGGACGGTGTCGGAGGCGGCGGTGGCGTCGATGGCGGAGGGTGCGTTCGTCTTCGCCATGGCCAATCCGAATCCGGAGGTGCATCCGGAGGTCGCGCACAAGTACGCGGCGGTTGTCGCGACGGGGCGGTCGGACTTCCCGAACCAGATCAACAACGTGCTGGCGTTTCCGGGGATCTTCGCGGGGGCGCTGCAGGTGCGGGCGTCCCGGATCACGGAGGGCATGAAGCTGGCGGCTGCGGAGGCGCTGGCGTCGGTGGTCGGGGACGATCTGGCTGCTGACTACGTCATCCCGTCTCCGTTCGACGAGCGGGTCGCTCCGGCGGTGACGGCGGCGGTGGCCGCGGCCGCGCGTGCGGAGGGCGTCGCGCGCCGCTGAGGTTCGTACGACTGCGTGGTGTCGGCCCCGTCCCCGGGTGTGGGGACGGGGCCGAGCCTTTTACGTGCGTGCACGTACGCCCGTCCGGGTGAGCGGCGGCGCGGCTCGGTGGGGTTCGCGTGGCCATGCCTGCGGCGCAACTGCGGCTCCGGTGGGGGTGCGCGTAGCGCCCACGGTGGGTGGGTGAGTCGGGGCCGGGGTGGTGGTATCCGTCCTCGGTCTGGCGCGAAATGGGTCTCTTTTCGACTACTGGCGCGGACGCGCCGGCCGCTGCGGGCGGACACCACCACCCCGACCCCTCCCCGCCGCGTGCGTCTGCGGCCGCCCAAGCCCCGGTGCCCCGCTGACCGCCGTGCGCGGCTTCCCCGCCTCGCTGCGGCCAGCCGCGCCTCCCTAGCTGCGGGCGGCGTGCCTGCCGTCACTGCGGGCAGTCGTGCCGCCTGGGGCGATGGGGGTCCCCCCGCTCGAGCGAAGTCGAGCGTGGGGGAGGGTGGGCGATGGGGGTGCCCCCGCTCGAGCGCAGCCGAGAGTGGGGGAGGCACCCCTTCAGCGGGGCTGGCGCTACCCACCCCCGGCCGACACCCACGCCGGGTGCCCGGTGTCTGTGCAACGGCGACCGGACCGTGAACGCGTTGTGCAAGAGGGTGTGTGTCACAGGCCCCGTTGGTTCCTCAAGAGGGGGCGGGAACCTATCGTCGACCTCATGTTCGCTGTCTACGCTGCCCGAATCGACCGTGACCAGCCGCTCTCCGGTCTGGAGTTGGGAGAGCGACCGGCTCCCGAGGCCCGCCCCGGCTGGAGCACCGTCACGGTGAAAGCCGCCTCCCTCAACCATCACGACCTCTGGTCCCTGCGCGGCGTGGGCCTCGCCGAGGACAAGCTGCCGATGATCCTCGGCTGCGACGCCGCCGGCGTCGACGAGGACGGCAACGAGGTCGTTCTCCATTCCGTCATCGGACAGACGGGGCACGGGGTGGGGCCCCGTGAGCCCCGGTCCATTCTGACCGAGCGCTACCAGGGGACGTTTGCTGAGAAGGTCTCCGTACCTACGTGGAATCTGCTGCCCAAGCCGAAGGAGCTGTCCTTCGAGGAGGCCGCCTGTCTGCCCACCGCCTGGCTGACCGCGTACCGGATGCTGTTCACCAACGCCGGTGTGCGGCCCGGTGATTCGGTCCTGGTGCAGGGTGCGGGGGGTGGGGTCGCCACCGCCGCCATCGTGCTCGGCAAGGCAGCCGGGCTCAGGATGTACGCCACCAGCCGGGACGAGGCCAAGCGCAAGCGGGCGCTGGAGCTCGGCGCGGTGGAGGCGCTGGAGTCGGGGGCGCGGCTGCCGGAGCGGGTGGACGCGGTGATCGAGACCGTGGGTGCCGCCACCTGGTCGCACTCGGTGAAGTCGCTGAAGCTGGGCGGCACGCTGGTGATCTCCGGGGCGACGAGCGGTGACCGGCCCTCGCACGCCGAGCTGACGCGGATCTTCTTCCTGGAGCTGAAGGTCGTGGGGTCCACGATGGGGACCAAGGAGGAGCTGGAGGATCTGCTCGCGTTCTGTGCGGCCACGGGGGTGCGGCCCGTGATCGATGAAGTGCTGCCGATGGACCGGGCCCGGGAAGGGTTCGAGAAGATGGCGTCGGGGGAGCTGTTCGGGAAGATCGTGTTGACGAACGGCTGAGTGGCGGCGCGTGCAGCGGCCGGTCCGGGTTCGGGCCGGCCGCTTTCGTGTCAACTGGGGTTGACGAGGGCGGTATGTCAACGTAGGTTGACAGGGTGAGTGAAGCAACCGATCTGGCCGAGCGGGCCGGGGACCGGGATCCGAGGGTCGGGCTGCGGGCCGTCGCCGCGCTGCGGAGGCTGCTGGAGCAGCTGGAGGCCGTGCAGGTGCGCAGTGCGCGCAATCAGGGGTGGTCCTGGCAGGAGATCGCCAATGAACTCGGCGTGAGCCGGCAGGCCGTGCACAAGAAGTACGGGAGGCATTGATGTTCGAGCGGTTCACCAAGGACGCCCGTGCGGTGGTCAAGGGAGCGGTCGCGCAGGCGGCGGCGGTGGGGGCGGCGTCGGTGACGCCCGAGCATCTGCTGCTGGGGCTGCTGGAGAGGGAGGGGAGCCGGGGTTCCTTCGCGCTGGCCGCGCTCGGGGGCGGGGAGTGGAAGGACGCCGTGCGGGAGGAGCTGGAGGAGGTTCGCAGGCGGGGTGGGCTGACGCAGGCCGAGAGGGAAGCTCTGGCCGGGTTGGGGATCGATGTGGATGAGGTCGTGGCCCGGGTGGAGGACGTGCACGGGGTCGGTGCGTTGTCGGGGGGCCGGTGGGGGAGGCGGGGGCATGTGCCGTTCGAGAAGGGGGCGAAGGACGTGCTGCAGCGGACGCTGCGCATCGCCCTCGCCCAGCGGGAACGGCGTATCGGCGACGAGCACATCCTGCTCGCCCTCACCAGCCGGCCCGGTGTCCCCGCCGAGGTGCTCGCCGGTCACGGGGTGACCTATGAGTCCGTGAGCCGGGTGCTCTACGGGGGCGGCGAGGCCAAGGCGGGGTGACGGGCGTCAGCCGGTCTTCTCCTTGTGGAGCAGGGCGGCGATGTGGGCCGCGGCCGTGGACAGGTGGCGGCGTGCGTCGCGGAGCTGCTCCTCGGTGACGCCGTGGTCGCGGGCCGCGTCGCGGATGTCGTCGCGGAAGCGGTCCAGCAGGCGGTCCAGGTCGCGGGCCGGGTCGCCGGTGGAGTCCGTCGCCCCCTCGTGGGCCCACTCGGGGACATAGGCGGCGGGGAAGTCCTCCGGGGTCTGGGAGTAGGCGGGCTCGGACGCCGGGTCCTTGGCGGTCCAGCCGTTCTTGCCGAAGTCGCCCACTTCCTTGATGAGTTCGCTCAGCCCCTCGCGCAGGCCCGTCGGCCAGTCGCCCCGGGCGAAGTGGTCCTGCACATGCTCCTGGACCCGCCGGGCGATGCGCTGCACCTCCTCCCGCGCCCGCTCCTGGGCCTCCTTGGCCTGGCGGCGGGCGCGCTGGGCCTCCTCGCGGGAGCGGCGGCTCTCGTCCTTGGCGCGGCGGGCCTGCTCCTTCCACTCCTGCTTGGCGCGGCGCATCTCCTCCTTGGCGGCGCGCCAGGCCTCGCGGTCGGTGAGGCCGGTGAAGTCGCCGGAGAAGAAGTCGTCGTCGGCGTGCGTGCCGGTGGTGCGGGCCTTGCTGGCCGCGGCGCGCATCTCGCGGCGCAGGTCGCCCGCCGCCCCGCGGACGTCCGCCTTGATCTCGGCGGCCAGCTCGGCGACCGACTCGCGGATCTCCATCTCCAGGTCGGCCAGTTCGCCGCTGCGGCCGGCCAGCTCGGCGCGGCCGGCGTCGGTGATGGAGTACACCTTGCGGCCGCCCTCCATGGTGTGGGTGACCAGGCCCTCCGCCTCCAGCTTGGCCAGCCGGGGGTAGACGGTGCCCGCGGAGGGGGCGTACAGGCCCTGGAAGCGCTCCTCCAGGAGGCGGATCACCTCGTAGCCGTGGCGCGGGGCCTCGTCCAGCAGCTTGAGCAGGTAGAGGCGGAGGCGTCCGTGGGCGAAGACGGGGGGCATGTCAGAGCACCTTCTTGTCGGTCGGGCCGTCGGCCGGGGTGTCCGTGGTGCCGGTGGGGGGAGCGTCCCACGGCTCGTCCTCGCGCGGTGGCCTGCGCAGCAGGGCGATGGAGCCGGAGACGGTGGTGGCCCGCAGCTTGCCGGTGCCGGCGCCCAGCCGGCCGGTGATCTTGTGGGCGCCCCACTGGCCGTGCACCCGGAGGTCGTCGAAGGCGTTGGAGATGGCGCCGCTGGCCGTGTTGGCCTCGACCTCCGCGTCGGCCGGGTAGGGCAGGCGGATCGCTATCTCACCGGAGACACTGGTCAGCCGGACGTCCGTGGGGCCGTCGGGGTCGAGGTCGACGATCATCGAGCCGCTGACCGAGTCGGCCCTGACCGAGGAGCCGGAGCCGTCGACCACGGTGAGGTCGCCGGAGACCGAGTTGAAGCGGAGGTCGCCGGTGACCGACTGGGCCTCCAGATTGCCGGACACCGTGTCCGCGCGGACCGGGCCGGAGAGGGCGACCAGGGTGGTGTCGCCGGTGACGCCCTTGACCACGGAGGGGCCCCGCAGGCCGGAGACGACCGCGGACGCGCCGACCACGCCCACCTCGACGCGCGTGGCCGCCGGGACGGCGAGGGAGACGACGGCGGTGCGGCGCCAGCCCTTGCGGTCCAGCCACTTGAGGAAGCCCTTCCAGGGCAGGTCCTCGTAGGCCACGCTGAGCGTGCCGCCCTTCTGGGTGACGATCAGGGGCGGCCCCTCCACCTCCGAGACTTCGAGGCGCGCGGAACTCTCCTCCGTGCCCACGACGTTCACCGTGCCGTTGACGATGCGCACATGGAGTTCGGTCACGGGCTCGTCGAAGGTGAGCTTCGTGGGCTCCGTGACGGACCACTCGGGCATGGTGGGACCTCCTAGACACGCGCCATATCGCGTATTACGTGATTCACGATATATCGCGGGGAGGGAAAGTCAAGGCACTCGTGGGGGTGGAGGGTGGGTGACGCTCGTTGACGGAGGGACAGGAGGACAGGAGGACAGGAGGACGCCCGGAGAAGGGCGCCCGGAGGAGGGCGCCCGGAGAAGGGCGGGGCTGCGGGCAGGGCAGCCGGCCCCGGACCGGCGGCCGGGGTCTGAAGCAGACCGGCGGCGGGCGCCAGCAGCCTGGCGCCAACCGGTGGCGAAGACCTGCGGCAGGCCTCGGCAGACCTACTCGTCGTCCTCGTCGTCCAGCCGGGCCAGCCAGGTCGCCAGACGCTCGACCGGCACCTCGAAGTCGGGGTTCAGATCCACAAAGGTACGCAGCTGCTCGGCGAGCCACTCGAAGGTGATCTCCTCCTCGCCGCGCCGCTTCTCCAGTTCCTCGATGCCACGGTCGGTGAAGTACATGCCGTCCAGGATAAGTGGCCGCAAAGGGGCGGGCCGCACCCCCTGAGCAGGGGATGCGGCCCGGAAGAACCCCGCGGGGCGCGGGACCGTGAGGTGACGGCTCAGGCCTCGAAGACCTCGCGGACCAGCTGCTCCTGCTCGGCCTGGTGGCGCTTGGCGGAGCCCACCGCCGGCGACGAGCTGTGCGGCCGCGAGATGCGGCGCAGCCGCTCGGCGGGCGGGAGGTCGGCGCCGACCGCCAGGTCCAGGTGGTCGATCAGGTTGAGCGCGATGAACGGCCAGGCACCCTGGTTCGCCGGCTCCTCCTGGGCCCACAGGTACTTCTCGGCGTTCGGGTACTTCTTGATCTCCGCCTGGAGCTCGGCACCCGGCAGCGGGTACAGGCGCTCGATGCGGATGATCGCGGTGTCCGTCGCGCCGCGCTTCTGACGCTCGGCGTCCAGGTCGTAGTAGACCTTGCCGGCGCAGAAGACGACCTTCTTGACCGCGGCCGGGTCGACCGAGCTGTCGCCGATGACCGGCTGGAACTGCCCGGAGGTGAACTCCTCCGCCTTCGACGCGGCGGCCTTCAGGCGCAGCATCGACTTCGGGGTGAAGACGATCAGCGGCTTGTGGTGCGGGTTGTGCACCTGCCACCGCAGGAGGTGGAAGTAGTTCGCCGGCGAGGTCGGCATGGCGACCGTCATGTTGTTCTGGGCGCACAGCTGCAGGAACCGCTCCGGGCGGGCCGAGGAGTGGTCCGGGCCCTGGCCCTCGTAGCCGTGCGGCAGGAGCAGGACCACACCGGAGGTCTGGGCCCACTTCTGCTCGGCCGAGGAGATGAACTCGTCCACGACCGTCTGGGCGCCGTTGGCGAAGTCACCGAACTGCGCCTCCCACAGCACGAGCGCGTCGGGGCGGGCCAGCGAGTAGCCGTACTCGAAGCCCATCGCCGCGTACTCGGACAGCAGGGAGTTGTAGACGTTCAGCCGCGCCTGGTCCTCGGAGAGGTACTGCAGCGGCGTGTACTCCTCGCCGGTGTTGCGGTCGATGATCACCGCGTGGCGCTGGCCGAAGGTGCCGCGCTGGGAGTCCTGGCCCGCGAGGCGGACCGGCACGCCCTCCAGCAGCAGGGAGCCGAAGGCGAGGGTCTCGCCCATGCCCCAGTCGATGGTGCCGTCCTCGACCATGGTGGCCCGGCGCTGCAGCTGCGGCAGCAGGCGCGGGTGGACCGTGATGTGGTCGGGGATGTTGACCTGGGACTCGGCGATCCGCTTGACGACCTCGGTGGTCACCGCGGTGTTCACGGCGACCGGGAACTCCGCCTGCGGTTCGGACGGCTCCACCGACGCCGGCTGCGAGGTGGCCTCGCGGACCTCGGTGAAGACCTTCTCCAGCTGGCCCTGGTAGTCCTGCAGCGCCTGCTCGGCCTCCTCCAGGGTGATGTCGCCGCGACCGATCAGGGACTCGGTGTACAGCTTGCGCACCGAGCGCTTCTTGTCGATCAGGTCGTACATCAGCGGCTGGGTGAAGGCCGGGTTGTCCGACTCGTTGTGACCGCGGCGGCGGTAGCAGATGAGGTCGATGACCACGTCCTTGTTGAACGCCTGGCGGAACTCGAAGGCCAGCCGGGCGACGCGGACGCAGGCCTCGGGGTCGTCGCCGTTGACGTGGAAGATCGGGGCCTCGATCATCCGCGCCACGTCGGTCGCGTACATCGACGAGCGGGACGACTCCGGGGCGGCGGTGAAGCCGACCTGGTTGTTGATGACGATGTGGACCGTGCCGCCGGTGCGGTAGCCGCGCAGCTGCGACATGTTCAGGGTCTCGGCCACGACGCCCTGACCCGCGAAGGCCGCGTCGCCGTGGATCGCCACCGGGAGCACGGTGAAGTCCGTGCCGCCCTTGCCGATGATGTCCTGCTTGGCGCGGGCGACGCCCTCCAGGACCGGGTCGACCGCCTCCAGGTGGGAGGGGTTGGCGACCAGCGAGACCTTGATCTGCTCGCCGTCCAGGCCGGTGAAGGTGCCCTCGGCGCCCAGGTGGTACTTCACGTCGCCGGAGCCGTGCATCGACTTCGGGTCGAGGTTGCCCTCGAACTCGCGGAAGATCTGCGCGTAGGACTTGCCGACGATGTTGGCGAGGACGTTCAGCCGGCCGCGGTGGGCCATGCCGATGACGACCTCGTCCAGGCGGGACTCGGCGGCCGAGTCCAGCACCGCGTCGAGCAGCGGGATGACCGACTCGCCGCCCTCCAGCGAGAAGCGCTTCTGGCCGACGTACTTGGTCTGCAGGAACGTCTCGAAGGCCTCGGCGGCGTTCAGGCGGCGCAGGATGCGCAGCTGCTCCTCGCGCTCCGGCTTGGTGTGCGGGCGCTCCACCCGGTCCTGGATCCACTTGCGCTGCTTGGGGTCCTGGATGTGCATGAACTCGATGCCGGTGGTGCGGCAGTACGAGTCGCGGAGCACGCCGAGGATGTCGCGCAGCTTCATCATCGACTTGCCGGCGAAGCCGCCGACGGCGAAATCGCGCTCCAGGTCCCACAGCGTCAGCCCGTGCTCGACGATGTCGAGGTCGGGGTGCTTGCGCTGCTTGTACTCCAGCGGGTCGGTGTCGGCCATGACATGGCCGCGGACCCGGTAGGCGTGGATCAGGTCGAAGACCCGGGCGGCCTTGGTGACGTCGTCGTCGTGGCTGGCGTCGATGTCCTTGAGCCAGCGGACCGGCTCGTAGGGGATGCGCAGCGCCTCGAAGATGTCGTCGTAGAAGTTGTTCTCGCCCAGCAGCAGGTTGGCGACCTGGCGCAGGAACTCGCCGGAGGCGGCGCCCTGGATCACCCGGTGGTCGTAGGTCGACGTGAGCGTCATGACCTTCGAGATGCCGAGCTTGTTCAGGGTGTCCTGGCTGGTGCCCTGGAACTCCGCCGGGTAGTCCATGGAGCCGACGCCCATGATCAGCGACTGGCCGGGCATCAGGCGCGGCACCGAGTGGACGGTGCCCAGGCCACCGGGGTTGGTCAGGGAGACCGTCACGCCGGTGAAGTCGTCCATCGTCAGCTTGTTGTCGCGAGCACGACGGACGATGTCCTCGTAGGCCTGCCAGAACTCGAAGAAGTTCATGGTCTCGGCCTTCTTGATCGCCGCGACGACCAGCTGGCGGTCGCCGTTGGGCTTGACCAGGTCGATGGCGAGGCCGAGGTTGATGTGCTCCGGCTTGACCAGGGTGGGCTTGCCGTCCACCTTCGCGTAGGACCAGTTCATCGACGGCATCGCCTTGATCGCCTGGACCATGGCGTAGCCGATGATGTGCGTGAAGGAGATCTTCCCGCCCCGGGCCCGCTTGAGGTGGTTGTTGATGACGATCCGGTTGTCGAACAGCAGCTTCACCGGAACGGCGCGCACCGAGGTGGCCGTCGGCAGCTCCAGGGAGGCGTCCATGTTCTTGGCCACCGCGGCGGCCGGACCGCGCAGGGTCACCTTCTCGGGGCCGCTCGCGGCCTCGCCGTCGGCCTGGCCGCTCGCGGCCTCGCCGTCGGCCTTCGCCTGAGCCTTCGGCTGGGCGGCGGCGGGCTTGGCGGCCGGGGCCGCGGCCTTCGCCGGAGCCTGGGCCGGGGCCGCCTTCGCGGCGGGCTGCGCCGGAGCGGCCGGCGCCTGCTGCGCGGCGGGCTTGGCCGGGGCGGCCTGGGTGGGGGCCTTGGCGGTGGGCTGAGCGGTGGGGGAGGTGCCCGCGGCCCCCGTGGCCGCGGTACCCGCCGGAGCCGAGGCGGAGGGCGCCCCTGGCTTGTAGTCGGCGAAGAAGTCCCACCAGGCTCGGTCCACCGAGTTCGGGTCCTGGAGGTACTGCTGATAGATCTCGTCGACGAGCCACTCGTTCGCACCGAACGCGGCCGCGGGGTTCTTGCCCGCTTGGTCGGTGTCGGTCGAGATGCTCGAGTTACTGGGGGACTGTGGCGACACGGCGGCAACCGCCCTCTTCCGCTTCACAAGGTGATGGACAGCGGAAATAAAGGCTACGCCCCCAGGCGCGAGAAGGTCAGGCCGGGCCCGTTCAACGTCGTGCAAGTCACATTGATCAGCGTGTTTCGGCGCGGGAAATGGCGGGAAACAAGCGAGGTTTTGCTTCTTCCGGCCGTATCAGGGATGCGTCGGCCGAGGCCCGTCGCGCGGCGCCGCGCGGGTCCGTGGCTGATCACACGTGTCCGCCAGCGCGGACGCCTGTGGATCTTGAGGCTCCGGTTCGAACTTTACGTCAACTTTACTGAGGCGGGCTGCCCGGAAGAGTGACAAGGATTCGGCAACCACGCTCCGATTCGGCCACGCCGATCTTGCCGCCGTGCAGATCGACGGCCCAGCGGGCGATCGCCAGGCCCAGACCGGTGCCGCCGTCGCTGCCCGGGCCGTGCGGCCGGTTGACGCTGCCGCGGTTGAAGCGCTCGAAGACGCGGTGCCACTCGGCGCGCGGGATGCCCGGCCCCTCGTCGAGGACCTCCAGCTCCAGCGACTCCGGCTGCGGGCCGCGCCGCGCCTTCACCGTCACCCGGCCGTGCGGCGGGCTGTGCTTGACCGCGTTGTCGATGAGGTTGGCGACCACCTGGTGGATGCGCTCGGGGTCGGCGTGCGCGGTGAGCTCCGGCGGCGAGACGTCGAGGTGCAGATGGACGTCGGTGCGGGTGTGGCTGCCCGAGCCGCTGGCGATGCCGGCGCGGGCGGAGGCGACCAGGTTGGCCTCCTTGAGCACGCCCGACAGGTACGGCCACACCTCGAAGCGCCGCTGCTTGAGCGGGACCACGCCGTTGTCCAGGCGGGACAGGTCCAGCAGGGTCTCCACCAGGCGGCCGAGGCGTTCGGACTGCTTCAGCGCCGTGCGCATGGTCTCCGGGTCGGCCTCGGTGACCCCGTCGACGATGTTCTCCAGCACCGCGCGCAGGCCCGCGATCGGGGTGCGCAGCTCGTGCGAGACATTGGCCACGAGCTCCTTGCGGCGCCGGTCCTGGGCCTCCAGCTCGTCGGCCATGACGTTGATCGTCTGCGCCAGGTCGCCCAGCTCGTCCTTGCGGTTCACCTGGACGCGGCGGGTGTAGTCGCCCTGCGAGATCGAGCGGGCCACCGCGTTCATGTCGTCCAGCGGCGCGGTGAGCGAGTGCGCCACGAACTGGGTGATCAGCAGCGTGGCGATCATGGAGAAGACCATGATGAACCGCAGCTCGGTCTTGGTGTGCACCGCGATCATGGACAGACCGGTGGTGATCAGCACCGAGACGACCACCAGGGCCGCCAGCTTGGTCTTGATCGAGAACGGGCTGACCCCGGCCCAGGACCTGGGCGCCCCGCCACCTCTGCGCGCGGCCGGCCCGTCGCTCATGGCGTCGGCGTCTCCAGGGCGTAGCCCACGCCGTGCACGGTTCGGATGCGCTCGGCGCCGATCTTCCGGCGCAGCGCCTTGATGTGGCTGTCGACGGTGCGGGTGCCGGAGGCGTCCGCCCAGTCCCACACCTCGGCCAGCAGCTGCTCGCGGGAGAGCACCGCGCGCGGGGTGTTGGCCAGGCAGACCAGGAGGTCGAACTCGGTGGGCGTCAGGTGGACGTCCTCGCTGCGCACGCGCACCCGGCGCTGTGCGTGGTCGATCTCCAGCTCGCCGAGGCGCAGGATGCCGCTGCGCGGCGTGGTGGCCGCCAGCGCGGCCCGCTCCATGCGGCGCAGCAGTACGTGCACGCGCGCCGCCAGCTCCCGCATGGAGAACGGCTTGGTCATGTAGTCGTCGGCGCCGACGCCGAGGCCCACCAGCATGTCGGTCTCGTCGTCGCGCGCGGTGAGCATCAGCACCGGCACCGGCCGCTGCGCCTGCACCCGCCGGCAGACCTCCAGGCCGTCGAAGCCCGGCAGCATGACGTCGAGGATCAGCAGGTCGGGCTGCCATGCCTCCGCGGTGTCCACCGCGGACGGGCCGTCGCCCGCCGTCTGCACCAGGAATCCCTCGGCGCGCAGGCGGGTCGCGATGGCGTCCACGATCGTCGCGTCGTCCTCGACCACCAGGATCCGCCGCTGCGCGCCGGGTGTGGTCGCCGCCGTGCCGTTGTGGGAGGTGTGTGTCTGCTCCATCGCCCGCCCCTGAGGTGTGCTTTCCGGAATCCGTGGGGTGATCCGTGATCAGCGCAGGACTGCGCTTGACGCTTGAATGATCTGCGTCAGTGCAGCAGCGTACGGGGAGTCGCGGCGCCTTAGCTATCCAGGGCGTACGCCGAGGTGCACGACGTCCGGAACGCCCCGGGCAACGGGGATCTCTTCGGTACGCACCTGACGGAACCCGGCATTCCACAAGGTTTCTTCGAAATCCGCGGACGGCTGCGCCGACCACACGGCGAGCACGCCCCGCGGCCTCAAGGCCCGTGCGCAGGCCGCCAGTCCGGCCGGCGAGTAGAGCCCCTGGTTGTCCTCGGTGACCGTCCAGTCGGGGCCGTTGTCGATGTCGAGACACAGGGCGTCGAATGTGGCGTATGTCTCATTGACGTACGTGATCAGGTCCGCCTCGACGATCTCGGTGCGCGGGTCGGCGAGCGCCTCGGCGCTCAGCGCGCCCAGCGGGCCGGTGCGGTGCCAGTCGATGACCGCCGGCTCCCGCTCCACCACGGTGATCCGTCCCCAGCGGTGGTCCGCGGCGGCGTGTGCGAGCGAGAAGCCGACGCCCAGCCCGCCGATCAGGATGTGCGGAGCCGGGCGCGGTTCGTCCCCGGCGCGCCGGTCGGCGGCGTCCAGTTCGGCCAGGGCGGCGTCGACCAGCCGCCGCTCCGAGCGGCCGTCGGAGGTGTCCATCAGGAAGCAGCCGTTGGCGATGATCTGCAGCAGGCCGCCGTGCCTGCGCAGCACGACCTCGCCGTACGGGCCCTCGCGGCGGTCCAGGACTTCGGGTGCATCGGGAATGTCGTACGGGGTGGACATCCGTTCATCTTGGCAGGCCCCGCATCCCTCCCGGGGCGACCGTTTTCCCCTGTACGGGTGATCGCCCGTCCAGGGGATCGCCTCCCCGCGGGTGATCGCTGTGAGCGAACAAACCTTGGGGAACATTCTGGGGCTCACGAGCATTGAGCCGGTGTAGCTCAACTTGACTGCCGAAGGGACGATCATGGCTGCTGAGTCCACACCGCTCGCCCTGCCCGTGCTGCCGCTCGACGACGAGGTCGTGCTGCCCGGGATGGTGGTCCCGCTGGACCTGAGCGACTCCGAGGTGCGCGCGGCTGTGGAGGCTGCGCAGGCCGCAGCCCGGAACGAGCCGGGCAAGCCGAAGGTGCTCCTGGTCCCCCGCATCGACGGCACCTACGCCGGCACCGGCGTCCTGGGCACCGTCGAGCAGGTCGGCAGGCTCGCCGACGGCGACCCCGGCGCCCTCATCCGCGCCCGGACCCGCATCAGGATCGGCGCGGGCACCACCGGGCCCGGGGCGGCGCTGTGGGTGGAGGGCACCCCGATCGAGGAGCATGTGCCCGACCCGCTGCCCGGCCAGGTCATCGAGCTGGTCAAGGAGTACAAGGCCCTCGCCACCTCCTGGCTGCGCAAGCGCGGCGCCTGGCAGGTGGTCGACCGGGTCCAGGCGATCGACGACGTCTCCACGCTCGCCGACAACTCCGGCTACTCGCCGTTCCTGACCACCGAGCAGAAGGTGGCGCTGCTGGAGACCACCGACCCGGTGGCCCGGCTGAAGCTGGCCACTCAGCAGCTGCGCGACCACCTCGCCGAGCAGGACGTGGCCGAGTCCATCGCCAAGGACGTCCAGGAGGGCGTCGACAAGCAGCAGCGCGAGTTCCTGCTGCGCCGCCAGCTGGAAGCCGTGCGCAAGGAGCTGCGCGAGCTCAACGGCGAGGCGGAGGGCGACGAGTCCGACGACTACCGTGCCCGCGTCGAGGCCGCCGACCTGCCGGAGAAGGTGCGCGAGGCCGCGCTCAAGGAGGTCGACAAGCTGGAGCGCGCCTCCGACCAGTCCCCCGAGGGCTCCTGGATCCGCACCTGGCTCGACACCGTCCTCGAGATGCCGTGGAACGAGCGCACCGAGGACTCCTACGACATCCGGGCCGCCCAGGAGGTGCTGGACGCCGAGCACTCCGGCCTGGAGGACGTCAAGGAACGGATCATCGAGTACCTGGCGGTGCGCAAGCGGCGTACCGAGCGGGGCCTCGGTGTGGTCGGCGGGCGGCGCGGCGGCGCCGTGCTCGCCCTGGTCGGGCCGCCCGGCGTCGGCAAGACCTCGCTCGGCGAGTCCGTCGCCCACGCGATGGGCCGCAAGTTCGTGCGCGTCGCCCTCGGCGGCGTCCGCGACGAGGCGGAGATCCGCGGACACCGGCGCACCTATGTGGGCGCGATGCCCGGCCGGATCGTGCGGGCCATCAAGGAGGCCGGGTCGATGAACCCGGTGGTGCTGCTCGACGAGATCGACAAGGTGGGCTCGGACTTCCGGGGCGACCCGGCAGCCGCCCTGCTCGAGGTGCTCGACCCGGCGCAGAACCACACCTTCCGCGACCACTACCTGGAGGTCGAGCTCGACCTGTCCGACGTGGTCTTCCTGGCCACCGCCAACGTCCTGGAGGCCATCCCGGAGGCGCTGGCCGACCGGATGGAGATCGTCCGCCTGGACGGCTACACCGAGGACGAGAAGATCGTCATCGCCCGCGAGCATCTGCTCCCGCGGCAGCTGGAGCGCGCGGGACTCGCCCAGGACGAGGTCACCATCGAGGAGGGCGCGCTGCGCAAGCTCGCCGGCGAGTACACGCGCGAGGCCGGCGTGCGCAACCTGGAGCGCTCCATCGCACGGCTGCTGCGCAAGGTGGCCGCCCAGGTCGAGCTGGGCGAGCGGGAGCTGCCGTTCACCATCAGCGAGGCCGACCTGCGTCCGCTGATCGGCCGCCCGCACCACGTGCCCGAGTCCGCCCAGGACCCGGCCGAGCGCCGCACCTCCGTCCCCGGTGTCGCCACCGGGCTCGCGGTGACCGGCGCCGGCGGCGACGTGCTCTACGTGGAGGCGTCGCTGGCCGACCCGGAGACCGGCGCGTCCGGGCTGACGCTGACCGGGCAGCTGGGCGACGTGATGAAGGAGTCCGCGCAGATCGCGCTGAGCTTCCTGCGCAGCCACGGCGCCGAGCTGGAGCTGCCCGTGGGCGACCTGAAGGACCGGGGCGTGCACATCCACTTCCCGGCGGGCGCGGTCCCCAAGGACGGCCCCAGCGCCGGCATCACCATGACCACGGCCCTCGCCTCGCTGCTGTCGGGCCGGCTGGTCCGCACCGACGTGGCGATGACCGGCGAGGTCTCGCTGACCGGGCGGGTGCTGCCCATCGGCGGGGTGAAGCAGAAGCTGCTCGCCGCCCACCGGGCGGGCATCAAGACCGTGATCATCCCCAAGCGCAACGAGCCCGACCTGGACGACGTGCCGGAGGAGGTGCTGGACAAGCTCGACGTCCGCACCGTCACCGACGTCCGCCAGGTCCTCGAGCTGGCGCTGTCGCCGGCCACCAACGGCACGGCGCCCGAGGTTCCGGTAGCCGCGTGACGGAGGCGACCGGATGAGGGGAGGCCCGGGTCCCGTGAGGGAGGCCCGGGCCTTCACCTTGCGGTGCCGTGCGTCCGCCGGCCGGACGACGGGGGCGGGTGCGCCGTGCCGCCGCAGTTCAGGTGCCCAGGGCCAGCCTCCGCAGCTGGTCGAGGCCGCCGTTGAAGCGGTCGTGGTCGCCGACCGTGGGACCGGTCGAGGTGTACTGCCACATCGTGTAGTAGCTCCAGCCCGCCGGCAGCTCGCCCGCGGAGGAGGCGTACCGGGCGATCCACAGCGGAGTGGTGGCGGCGAAGCCGGAGTAGTTGCCGGTGCACTGCTTCCACCAGCTGGTCGAGGTGTAGAGCACCGGGTTGCGGCCGGTGCGGGCCCGGTACTGGTTCAGGAAGTCACGGATCCAGCTCACCAGCGCGCTCGGCGACTTGCCGTAGCAGGCGTCCCCGTACGGGTTCCACTCCATGTCCAGCGCGCCCGGCAGGGTGCGGCCGTCGGCGGACCAGCCGCCGCCGTGGTCGACGAAGTAGTCCGCCTGGGTGGCGCCGCTGGAGGTGTCGGGCGTGGCGAAGTGGTACGCGCCGCGGATCATCCCGGCGTCGTACGAACCACCGTACTGCTGCGAGTAGTAGGGATTCCGGTAGTACGTCCCCTCCGTGGCCTTGGCGTAGGCCCAGCGGACGCCGCTGCTCCACAGGGTCGGCCAGGCCACATTGCCCTGGTGGCTGGAGACGTCCACGCCCTCGGTCTGCGCCGCGCGCTCGGCGGGCAGGCCGCCCCGGCCGTCGTGGGGCACCACGCCCATGCCCATGTAGGCGGAGCCGCGGGGCGGGACGGCGGGCGGGGACTCGGCCGCGGCGGCCAGGTGGGGCAGGGAGAGGACGGCGAGCAGGGCCGCGACCACGGCCGTGAACGCCCGTAACCCGGGCAGTCCGGATATGCGTTCGGGCATGAAGCACCTCCGTCGGTGGGGGGAGCCAGGCGCTGACACGTGTCAGCCGCCGCCGTGCGGCGGGCATGCCTCGTCCGCGCCTGGTGAAGGGAAAGCTGCGCACGCAGACGTGCAGCGGGAAGGAGGTCCGGGCGCTGCCGTTGGTCTACGCCTGCGAAATACTTACCGGGCAGCGTGGATGTCGCCACTTGGCGAAAACTTTCACGACCGGGAAACCTAGGCAGGGGCTGACGTGCAGGAAGACGGAAACGGCAGCGCGGGGCGCGCCGCGTCCCCGGCGCCCGGAAGCGGCGCGGACCAGCCGGGGTTCCTCGCGCTGGAACGGGAGTTGACCGTCCTGTTGCGGCGCGCCCGGGCCAATCAGGGGGAGATGGCCAGGGAGGTCCACCCGGACCTGGAGTCCTCCGCGTACGGGCTGCTCGTCCGGTTGGATGAATGCGGCCGGCAGCGGGCCACCGAGCTCGCCGCCTACATCGGCGTCGGCAAGGCCACCATGTCGCGTCAGCTGCGCGCACTGGAGGAGCTGGGGCTGGTCGCCCGCGAGCCCGATCCGGCCGACGGCCGCGCCTGGCTGGTCGCGCTCACCCAGGAGGGTCAGGACCGGGTCCGCAGGGTCCGCGAGGCGCGCCGCGCGCGTTACGCTGGACGGCTGGCGGACTGGGACCCGCTGGAGGTGGCCGAGCTGGCGCGGCTGCTGGGGGAGCTGAACCGGAGCATGGAGAAGTAGCCGAAGCCCGGCCGGCCGCCTTACAGCTCCACGTACACCGCGGTCGCGTCGTCGTGGCGCTTGCCGCGGCCGGGGACGGTGCCCTCGGCCCCGTTCCGTTCCAGGTCGCGCACCCGGTCCACCAGGGCCTGTGGACCCTCCTTGCGGACCAGGGCCAGGCAGTCGGACCAGTCGCCCTGCGCAAAACGCTCCACCCAGCGGGCGGCGCCGTCCGTCAGGGCGAGCAGGGCACGCACCTGCCCGCGCGGCAGCGAACCGGTGACCGCGCGTGCCGCCACCGACGGGTCCGCCGCGGCCGTGAAGAAGCCGCCCTCCTTGTTACGCACCGTGGCGTCCACCAGGGCGTCCGTGGCCAGCGCCGAGCGGGGCAGCAAGGACAGCCGCTCGTCGAGCAGCGGGGTGACCGCGCCCGCCGGCGACTCGGCCAGCAGCACCGAGTCGGACAGGACGAGATAGTCCACCGAGGCCGGTGACCAGCGGGCCAGCACGACCGTCGCCTGGGGCGTACGAGGGTGAGAAAGGTCACAACTTCCGGCGTGACTCTCGGCCGTCCTGGAGATGGCTTCCGCCAGCACCTCGGTCAGGGGGACATCCGGGAGCGAAACGGTCAGTTCCGTCAGCGCCCCGCCCAGCCGGGCCGTGAACCAGGGGACCGAATGCAGACAGCCCGTCCCGGTCCTCGGCGGCGTCACCCCGTCCAGGACGACGAGCGCGCCGCCCTGTCCGGAGGCCGGAAGTCCGACGCTCGCGAAGTCCTCGTTGGGGCGGTCCGGATCACCCGGTTCCGAAACAAGCTCCGTACGCATCCGGCCAGTCTGCACGACCCCTTCACAAGGGTCGCAAGAGGCTGGCAACCTCCGCCGAATCCTCGCTCTCGTGCAGGTCAGCCGCCCACTTTGCGGCGGAATGCTGTGCTCCGGGAAGGCGTGACGGCGAATCCTGCCACCGCCCGGCCCTGACGTCCAACCGGCTTGCCACGCAAGGCCACTGCATCGGACAGCGGAACTTGCCCCCCAACTCACGTCCGATGTTCACTCCTTCGAGTGGCGGGTCAGGTGATGCGCATCCACTGCCCACTGGCACTGCAAGGGTCGGGAAGCGATGGGGGCGCCTCGCGGCCCGTCACGGTCGACGGCTCGGGGCAGGCGTCCGCGCCCGTTGACGGAGCGTCACCCGGGCCCACGGGTACACGAGTCAGGAATGCGAGCACCGGTGCAGAAGACGCGGCCTCGTGGCACAGGCAAGCAGACGACCCCCACCGGGGGCACGGAGCAGAAGCCCACCGTCGGCAGGGGCCGCCCCACACATGTACGTAACCGGCTCATCGTCGCCGTGGCCGTGGTGGCCGCCGCGATCGCCGGTGCGGGCACCCCCTCGCTGCTCACCGCCTCCGCGCAACTCGGCGACGCCCAGGAGCTGGTGACGCTCTCCGAGCAGACCCGGAACGCCCTCACCCTCGCCCACTCCCTCGCCGACGAGCGGGACGAGGTCACCTCCTTCATCGCCGCCGGCCGCCCCCGGTCCAAGGCGCCGTCCGAACAGCACAGCGCCCGCGTCGACCGGCAGGTCGACGAACTGCGCGCGGACAGCGACACCACCGACGAGCTGCGCGACGACCTCGACGCCATCGCCGCCGTCCGGCGGGCAGCGCTGACCGGCAAGAGCGGCGCGCTCGAGGCCCACCAGGCGTACTCGACCGCGATCAACGAACTGCACCGGCTCGCGGAGCGGCTCGCGGAGAAGACCCCGCCCCGCGCCGGCTCCGGCGCCCACGCGCTCGCCGAGCTGGACTCCGCCGTCCAGCAGGCCGCCGCCACCCGGGGCCTGCTGCTGGCCGCGCTCAGCGTGCCGCGCAGCACCACGACCGTGATCGACCCGGTCACCGGACTGCCCACCACGTCCACCGGCTCCGGCTCCGCCGACACCAAGCGCCGCGACGCGCTCACCGCCGCCGCCGTCCAGGCCCGGCTGCGCTCCGACGCCGCACTCGCCGACTTCCGGGAGACCGCGCCCAAGTCCGCCCGCACCTCGTACGACTCCACCGTGACCGGGCCCGAGGTCAACTCCGCCGAGACGTACCTGGCCCGGCTCACCGACCAGCCGGCGCTCTCCGAGTCCGAACTCGGCACCGACCCCAAGAAGCTGCGCGCCGCCCTCACCGCGCGCATCGACCTGATGCGCGGCGTGGAGTCGGCGCTCTACGAACAGCGCAGCAAGGAACTCGCGCAGCTCAGGGACGACGACGTCACCGCGCTGGAGATCCGCGTGGCCGTCCTCGGCGCGCTGATGCTGCTGGCCGTCGGCATCGCCACGGCCATGGCCCGCACCCTGACTCGCCCGCTGTCGGTGCTGCGGCGCGGCACCGCGCGCCTCGCCGAGGCCGAGGACCCGGCGAGCCAGGAGCCGGTCGCCTTCACCGGCCGCAACGACGAGTTCGCGCAGGTCGTCCGCTCCGTGAACGCGCTGCACGCGCACGCCGCCCAGCTCGCCGAGCGGATCGCCACGCTGGAGACCGACCGCAAGCACCTGATCGGCCAGCGGCAGAAGATGGCCGACGCCCGCGAGGAACTGCGGGCCGAACTCGCCGACGCCACCGCCAGGCTGGAGCGGCACCGGGCGGCCATCGGCGGCACCTTCGTCAACCTGGCGCTGCGCACCCTCGGCCTGGTCGAGCGTCAGCTGAGCGTCATCGAGGGCCTGGAGGAGCGCGAGCAGGACCCGGACCGCCTCTCCACCCTGTTCAAGCTCGACCACTTCGCCACGGTGATGCGCCGCCACAGCGAGAACCTGCTGGTCCTCGCCGGCGCCGAGCACGGCCAGCAGACGGCGGGCCCGGTCCCGCTGGTGGACGTGGCGCGGGCCGCCGTGAGTGAGATCGAACGCTACGAGCGGGTCCGGATCGCGGCCCTGCCGCCGCATGCGCACATCGTCGGGTTCGCCGCGGACGACCTGTCCCACCTGCTCGCCGAACTCCTGGAGAACGCCACCTCCTTCTCCCCGCCGGACCTGCCCGTCGAGGTCTCCGGCTGGCTGCTGGAGAACGGCGAGGTCATGCTCTCCGTCCAGGACGAGGGCATCGGCATGACCGCCGAGCGGCTGGAGCGGCTCAACGCCCGCCTCTGCGACTTCGACCCGGAGGCCGGCTACGACGCGGAGGGCGAGGACGGCCTCGGTCTCGGCCTGTACGTGGTGGCCCGGCTCGCCCAGCGCCACGGGGTGCGGGTCCAGCTGCGGGCGCAGAAGCAGGGCGGCGTGGCCGCGGTCGTGGTCCTCCCCAATGCGCTGCTGGCCGACGACAAGGCGGCGGTCCCCAGCTCCGCCCCCGTCCAGGGCGCCCACCACGGCGTCCACCTCCCCGGCGCCGACGCCGAGGCCAACTCCAACGTCCTGCACGGCCGCACGGAGCAGGGCGACCGCTTGGTCGCCCTGGCCGAGAAGGCGGTGCGCCGCCGGGAGGCGGAGGAGCGGCAGGAGGAGGCCGAGGACGCCACGGAGCCGGCGGCGGACACCGCGGAGCCGGCGGCGCAGCAGGCGACGGGCGGGGAGACGGACGACGGGACCTCGGACGCCGGAGTGACCGGGAAGCCCGGCGCGGAGTCCGGCGAGGAGCCTGGAGACGGCCGGAGCGAGGAGGCCCAGGAGGCGTCGTCCGTGAAGGACGACGAAGCGGCGAAGCCCGCGGAAGACGTCGAGAAGTCCGCTGCGGGGTCCGCCGACAGCTCCGAGTCCCCGCAGCCCGGCGGGGAGTTCGAACGCCTCTGGCCCGAGGAGGCGGACCGGGACCGGCTCGGGAAGCCCGGCGACCACGACCGCTCCGCGGAGCACGGCCGGAACGCCGACGGCGAGGACCGCGGGGACATCGACACCGAGCCCCGTTCCGACGCGGCCGGCGAGCACGTTGGACGCGCCGGTGACGAGCACGCGGAGAGCGCCGCCCGGAGCGAGGCGGGCGGACGCGCCGCGGAGCCCTCGGCGGACGCGCCCGTGCAGCCCGCCGAGACCACCATGGAGCTGCTGCTGCCGTCCCTGACGGACCGGCCCGCCGAGGCGTCCGCCGAACCGGAAGCGCAGGAAGAGGAGCGTGCGGCGACCGCCGAGGAGACCGGCCCCGCCGCCACCACCCGCACCGGCACCGGCGACTGGACCCTCCCCGGTACGTCCGCCGAGCCCTCCGCTGAGCGGACGCCCGGCGACGACACCGCGTCCGCCACCGGCGCCTGGAGCGCTCCCGGCGACACTCCGCGTACCGAGCAGCAGGCGCGGCCCGACGAGCCCGCCCAGCCGCTGTCCGGGCGCAGCGGGGACGAGCAGCCGGCGCGCGCGGAACTCCCGACGCGCCCCGTGCCCGGCACCGGCGCATCCGACCAGGCGACGCGCTCCGGGCTGCCCAAGCGGCCCGTCGCCGACGGTCCCGAGGACGAGCACGCCCGGGTGCCCGACGGCTCCGGTGAGGAGGAGGCCGTCACCGCCAAGGGCCTGCCCAAGCGGACCCCGAAGATCACCGCGCCCGTCTCCGTGCCGCGGCCGCGCACCGGCGGTGTGGACGCGGAGGCGCTGCGCCGGCGGCTCGGCGGCTTCCGGCGCGGCGCGGAGGCCGGACGCCGGGACGTCGAGGCGGAGATCGCGGAGAACACCGGACGCCATCAGCGGCCGGACCAGACCACATCCACTTCTGGCACATCCGAGGAAGCCACGGGGGGCACCGTCGAGGAGGCAAGCAGTTGACCGCGCCCAGTACCTTCGGACTGAGCAGTGAGGCCCGCAATCTGCACTGGCTGCTGACCAACCTGGTCGAGGAGGTGCCCGGCATCCTCTCCGTCGCGGTGGTCTCCTCGGACGGCCTGCTGCTCCTCTCCTCCGACTCCGCGCACGTCGCCGAGGCCCGCGAGGCCCGCACCCGTGAGCGCACCGGTCCCCGGGGCTCCGCCGCGGACCTGGCCACCGTCGTCTCCGGCATCGGCAGCCTCACCGTGGGCGCCGCCCGGCTGATGGACTACGGGCCGGTGAAGCACACCATGGTCGCCATGGACGAGGGCAGCCTGTTCGTGATGTCGATCAGCGACGGCTCACTGCTCGGCGTGCACGGTTCCGCGGAGTGCGACATGAGCGTCGTGGCGTACCACATGGCCCTGTTCGTCGGCCGCGCCGGCCATGTGCTCACCCCCGAACTCCGCAGCGAACTGCGCAAGTCCCTGGAGAACGAGTCCACCGGGAGTACCCGATGAGCAGTACGTCCAGGAAGCACCTCCCCATGCGGGGTGCCGACCGCAAACCCGCCCGGGTGCGCCCGTACTCGCTCACCGGCGGCCGCACCCGCTTCGGGCACGTGCTGCTCGTCGAGACCTTCGTCGGCGCCACCGCCGCGGCGACGGCCGGCGGCGGCACGGCCGCCCTGGACGCCGCCGACGAGCGGCGGGAACTGACGAGCGGTTCGCTGGCGGCGATCATGCCGGAGATGCGGGCCATCGTCGAACTGTGCCGCCGGATGCGTACGGTGGCCGAGATCGCCGCGCTGCTGAAGATGCCGCTCGGCGTGGTCCGCGTGTTGCTCAGCGACCTCGCGGACCAGGGAAAGATCCGTGTGTACGGCACCGGTACGGGCCACGGCACGGGCCGTCCGGACCGCGCTCTGCTGGAAAGGGTGCTCAGTGGACTCCGCCGTCTCTGACGTCTCCGACGCCACGCGAGGCGTCTCCGACTCCCCGCTCGTCACCGCGCCCGAGGAGCCGATGCAGCCCTGGCAGGGGGACCGCACCCGCGCACCGATCGCGACCAAGATCGTGGTGGCGGGCGGTTTCGGCGTCGGCAAGACCACGCTGGTCAGTTCGGTCTCGGAGATCACGCCGCTGCAGACCGAGGCGCTGATGACCGAGGCGAGCGAGGAGACCGACGACCTCACCGGCACGCCGGACAAGCGCACCACCACCGTGGCCATGGACTTCGGCCGCATCACGCTCGACGACGACCTGGTGCTGTACCTCTTCGGCACTCCGGGCCAGCAGCGCTTCTGGTTCATGTGGGACGACATCGTGCGTGGTGCGATAGGTGCCGTCGTCATGGCCGACACCCGGCGTCTGAAGGACTGCTTCCCGGCGCTCGACTACTTCGAGAGCTGCGGACTGCCGTATGTCGTCGCGGTGAACCACTTCGACGGCAGTGAGCTGTACGAACCGGAGGACGTGCGGGAGGCGCTCACGATCCCCGCGCACATACCTGTCATGATCATGGACGCGCGCCGCCGGATCTCGGTCATCGAGACCCTTCTGTCCCTCGTGGGCCACGCGCTCGACGAAACCCCCGAGTAGGAGGCACCTCACTTATGCGGAAGATACTCGTCGTCGGAGCCGGGCAGTCCGGACTCCAGCTCGCCCTCGGCCTCCAGTCACACGGATACGAGGTCACCCTGATGTCCAACCGGACCGCGGACGAGATCCGCACCGGCAAGGTGATGTCGACGCAGTGCATGTTCCACACCGCCCTCCAGCACGAGCGTGACCTGCAGCTGAACTTCTGGGAGTCCCAGGCCCCGAAGATCCAGGGTCTCGGCGTCTCGGTGGCGGCACCCGGCTCGTGGGAGCCCGGTCCGACCCCGCGGGCGATCGACTGGCTCGGCAGGTTCGCCGACGGCTACGCGCAGTCGGTCGACCAGCGGGTGAAGATGGCCGGCTGGATGGAGACCTTCGCCCAGCGCGGCGGCCAGCTCGTCATCCACGGCGCGGCGGTCGGCGACCTCGACTACTTCTCCCGCACCTACGACCTGGTGCTGGTCGCGGCGGGCAAGGGTGAGCTGGTGCAGATGTTCGCCCGCGACCCGGAGCGCTCCCCCTACAGCGAGCCGCAGCGCGCCCTCGCCGTCGCCTATGTGCACGGCCTCGGCCCGCGCCCGGAGCACCCGGACACTGAGGCGGTCCGCTGCAACCTGGTGCCCGGCGTCGGCGAGATGTTCATCATGCCGACGGTCACCACGTCGGGCCGCGCCGACATCCTGTTCTGGGAGGGCATACCCGGCGGCCCGCTGGACGTGTTCAAGGACGTCAAGGACCCCTCGGAGCACCTCTCCCTGACCCTGGAACTCATGGAGAAGTACCTCCCCTGGGAGTACGCGCGGGCCACCAAGGTCGAACTGACCGACGCGAACGGCACCCTGGCCGGCCGTTACGCGCCGACCGTCCGCAAGCCCATCGGCCGGCTCCCCAGCGGCGGCCTGGTCCTGGGCGTCGCCGACGTGGTCGTCGCCAACGACCCGATCACCGGCCAGGGTTCCAACTCGGCGTCCAAGTGCGCCGCCGCCTACCTGGCGTCGATCCTCGAGCACGGCGACAAGCCGTTCGACGAGGAGTGGATGCAGCGGACCTTCGACCGCTACTGGGAGACGGCCCGCCACGTGACCAAGTGGACCAACGCCATGCTGGCCCCGCCGCCGGAGCACGTGCTGAACCTGATCGGCGCCGCCGGCCAGCTCCAGCCGGTCGCCGACCGCTTCGCCACCGCCTTCAACGACCCGTCGGACTTCGAGAACTTCTTCTACGAGCCGGAGAAGACCGAGGCCTACCTCAAGGAGGTCGCGGAGGCCGCCGGCGCGTAAGACGGGCCCGTGTCCGGACCGAGCGTGGCCCCCTCGGGAAGCTCCGGCGGCTCGTAGTGCCGCAGGGGCTTCCCGGACGGGTCGGGGCGTACGGCGCCCAGGACGGGGCCGGGGGCGGCGACGGGTGAGACCTTGATGCGCGCGCCCGGCCGGGGCGCCTGGATCACCTTGCCGTCGCCGAGGTAGAGCGCGACATGGGTGGCGTCCGGGAAGTACACCACCAGGTCGCCGGGGCGCAGCTGCTTCAGCGGGATCCGCTTCAGCCGGGCCCACTGCTCCTGACTGGTCCGGGGAACGGGTGTGCCGGCCGCGTCCCAGGCCTGCGAGGTCAGCCCGGAGCAGTCGTAGGTCGCCGGGCCCTCCGCCCCCCACTCGTACGGCTTGCCCACCTGCTGCACGGCGTAGTTCACCGCCCGTGCACCGGCCGCGGTGGGCGCCGAGGCCGCACCCATGGCGGGCAGGGCGCCGGAGGTGACCAGCCTCTGCTGCTCCGCGTCCGCCTCGGCGCGCTCCAGCTCGTCCAGCGCGGCCACCTCCTCGGGGCTGAGCGAGGCGATCAGCTCCTCCACCTCGCGCAGCCGCTCGCGCACCTCGTCGCGCTGCTTGCGCCGCCGTTCGGCGAGGGCGCGCTGCGCGTCGAGCGCCTTGCGGGCCTTGCGCGCCAGCTCGGTGGCCTTCTGCGCATCGCCGGTCAGCCGGCCCACCGTCCGGGCCCGCTGCCGGGCCAGCTGTCCGATCACCTGCCCCTGGTCGAGGACTCCCCGCGCGTCCCGGGCGAGCAGTAGCCGCAGATAGGGGGAGAGGTCGCTGCGGCTCTGGTACTGCTGCCGGGCCAGCCGTCCGGCGGCGCTGCGGCTGTCGTGCAGGGAGTGCCGGGTGCGGGCCAGGGCGCCCTCCAGCCGCTTGGCCAGGGCGCGCTGCTTCGTCAGCCGTTCCTCGGTGGCGTTGTACGCCTCGGTGGCCTTCTCCGCCTGCCGGTACAGCCGCTGAAGCTCCGTCAGCAGCCGTGCCGCGCTGTGCTCTCCGGCCGCCGGAGGCTCCGGGGCGGCCGCCGCCGGCATCGGTGCGAGTACGGTTCCGGCCGCCACCGCCGCCGAACACACCAGACGCAGAAGCACTCCTGACACGACGTCACCTCCGATGCGGGGCGGCCCCTCCGCTCCGCATCGCGAGCATCAGACGGCTTGTCGTGCCCCGCTCGCCGAGTGTGCGCGGTTCGGCGCAACCCGGTCACCCGTCCGCGTCGTCCGGCTTGCCCTCCGGCGTGGCGTCTGGATCAGCGGCCTCCCGCGGTGCCGAGGGCCGCGACCACGGCCACCTCGGGCGGCGGGACGGGGCGCCCTCCGGGGCGTAGACGTACTTCCACCCCCGGCTCAGGCCCGTCCGACCGCCGCCCCCGCGCGGCGTCCGCACATACACCAGCACCGTGGGCGGTCCGCCGTCCGGTGCCGGCACGGGAATGCGGTACGTCTTGGGCGGGTGCCCGGTGATGCCCAGCAGAACGGGCAGGACACGGCCGTCCATGGGCCCGCCCTCGAAGGGGGTGTCTTCGCTCTTCACGCCACCAGTGTCCCGCCCCGCGCTCAGAGGTCCGCGGCCAGCACCCGGAACAGGGCCTCCGTCTGGGCGTCGCGCCGGGCCGTGACCTCCAGCGCGGCCACGAACTGCTCCACCAGCCAGTCCCGCAGCTCGTCCGCGGGCGGCTGCTTGCCCTCGTCCAGCCAGATCAGTGAGGCCGCCTCCACCGCGGTGATCCACATGCGGATGGTCATGCGCAGCCGGGGGCCGGGGTCGGGCACCTCCAGGTGGCTGAGGATGTTGTCGGCGGCGGCCCGGCGCACTCCGTCGACGATCGCAGTCGTCCGGGAGGTCTCGACGACGCTGCCACCCTGCAGCAGGGCGCTGAAGCCGGTGTCGTGCTCGTCGACGAAGGCGATATAGCGGTCGAGGGCGCGGGAGAGGCGGGGGAGCAGGGGGCCCTCGTGCGGCTCGTCGAAGCAGTGCTGGAGCTCGTCGGCGGCGGAGCGCAGCGCGGCCTCGTAGAGCTGCTGCTTGCCGCCGGGGAAGTAGCGGTAGACCAGGGGGCGGGACACTCCGGCCGCTTCGGCCACGTCGTCGAGGGAGATCTCCTCCGGTGGGTGGTGCGCGAAGAGGTCCAGCGCGGCGGTCAGCAGCTGGCTGCGGCGCTCCTCGACGCTGAGTCGCCGGTAGGCGGGGGCGGCGGTCATGGGGTGCAGGGTAATCGCCGCAGGCCGGTCCGGTCGCGCCCGGCGGGGGCCGTGCGGTGGCGTCCCGCCCGGGTGACCCGTACGCGCCTGAGACCGGGAGTCCCGTGCGCCAAGGGCCCGGCAGGCCGAACGCCTACGCCAGCAGGCCCGACGACTTCCACAGCCGCCGGCCCACTCCGCGCAGCACGCCGATGTCGTCCAGGAAGTCCGTCAGGCGCTTCGCGCCCGTCTGCATCACCTCGCGGCGGTGGGCGCTCGCCTTGACCTGCGCCATGGCCTCGCGCTTGTCCAGGCCCACGTTCGTGTAGACCCCGGGGTTGACGAAGGCGACGGAGAAGACGCGGGCGAACTCGCCGGAGGTGAGCCGGGTGAACTCCTGGGACCAGCGCGGGGCGGTCACCATCTGCCGGCGCAGCTCCTCGCGGGCGTAGCGGACGTGGCGGGACTCCTCCACCACATGGATGCGGGTGACGCCCCTGATCAGCGGCTGGACCCGCTCGTCGGGGAAAGTGAGCCGCTGCATCCAGTCCAGCACCTCCTCGCCGAGCAGCGTGGCGGTGAAGGAACCGGGCGTGGTGGAGATCGTCTTGAACAGGCGGCCCAGGTTGTGGTGGATCCGGCTCACCGGGTACCAGGGCGTGTCACCGCGGCTGATCACCCGGGCGAACATCTTCGAGTGCCGGCACTCGTCCTCGATCTCGGTGAGCGCGTACCGCACATGCGCGCTGGTGGCCGCCTTGTCGTAGATGTGCCGCACCAGCAGCTGCATCAGGATCAGCTCGAACCAGATGCCGAGCGAGGCCAGTGCCGCCGCCTCGTGCCGGGAGAGCAGGATGCGCTGCTCCTCGCTCATCCGCTTCCACAGCGGCGTGCCGTACAGCGAGACCAGCTCCGGCGGCCAGAACCACTTGCCCTCCTCGAAGGGCGCGTCCCAGTCCAGCTCCTTGTCCGGGTCGAAGGAGTGCCGGGCGGACGCCTCCAGCAGCCGCCGGGCCACCTGCTCCCGGTCCTTGAGCAGTCCGAGTGCGTCGCGCATGCCGTCGAGGGCGTCGGCGTCCGTGAGGGTCGTCATGACTGTCCCACCTCGTCGTACCGGATCGGCGGGTGCCCGGCGTGACTCACCCGTCCTGTCTGACTCGGTCTTATGAGACTGCCCGTCAGCAAGCCCGTCAATCCCTCGCGCAGTACTTGTTGACCCCGCGTCTACTCCGTGTGAGCCTGCGAGACATGCCCACCTTCGACCGCTACGCCACCGAACCGGGTGATTCCCACTGGCAGGTGCCCGCCACCGGCGCGGCCCGCTTCAGCTGGGAGTACGACGACGGCCGGGAACGGCTGCTCGCCCTCTACCAGATGGGCAAGGACAAGCAGTGGGACGGCCAGAAGCGGATCGACTGGGACCTGGAGGTCGATCCCTGTGACCCGCTCGGCACGCCCGACGAGGCCATGAGCCTGTACGGCACCAGACACTGGGACAAGCTCAGCGACCGGGACCGGGGCGAGCTGCGCCGGCACTACGCCTCCTGGCAGTTCAGCCAGTTCCTGCACGGCGAGCAGGGCGCCATGGTCTGCGCCGCCCGGATCGTGGAGTCGGTGCCCGACCTGGACGCCAAGTTCTACTCGGCGACCCAGGTGATGGACGAGGCCCGGCACGCCGAGATCTACGGCCGCTTCCTGCACGAGAAGATCGGGCTGCTCTACCCGATCAACGACAACCTCCAGTCCCTGCTCGGCGACACCCTGCGCGACTCCCGCTGGGACATGCCCTACCTCGGCATGCAGGTGCTGATCGAGGGCCTGGCGCTGGCCGCCTTCGGCATGATCCGGGACACCACCGACAAGCCGCTGCCGAAGCAGATCCTCGCCTACGTGATGCAGGACGAGGCCCGCCATGTCGCCTTCGGCCGGATGGCCCTGCGCGACTACTACAAGCAGCTCACCGACGCCGAACTGCGCGAGCGCGAGGAGTTCGTCATCGAGGGCTGCTACCTGATGCGGGACCGGCTGCGCGGCGTCGAGGTGCTGGAGAACTTCGGCGTGCCGAAGGCCGAGGCGGAGGAGTACAGCGAGCGTTCGGAGTTCCTCGCCCTGTTCCGCAGACTGCTCTTCAGCCGCATCGTGCCCTGCGTCCGGGACATCGGCCTGTGGGGCAAACGCCTGCAGCAGGCGTATGTCGACATGGGCGTGCTGGAGATGGGCGACGCAAGTCTGGACCAGCTGATGCGCCAGGACGAGGAGATCGCCGAGAAGCTGGACGCGGAGCGCTTCGCGGCGGAGGAGAAGGAGCGGGTCGCGGAGGTCGAGGCGGCGATCGAGGCGGGCGGCAGCTAGTGACCTGAGTCGGAGATTCGTCGGCAGTAGGCGGCGACTTTGTCGAGGATCTCGTCGGCGGTCTTCGTCCAGA
>NZ_BAAAGU010000020.1:0-92600 GCF_039524635.1 Streptomyces thermocarboxydovorans
AGCGTAGGGGAAACGCCCGGTTACATTCCGAACCCGGAAGCTAAGCCTTACAGCGCCGATGGTACTGCAGGGGGGACTCTGTGGGAGAGTAGGACGCCGCCGGACGATTTTTCCGGGAAACCCCGCACCTTCTGGTGCGGGGTTTTCTGCGTTTCAGGGTACGTTCAGCGAAGCAAGACGACAGACAGATGCAAGGGGGCCGGCTGCCGGCCCCCTCTTCCTACAGCGTTCCTACAGCCGGCCGGCCGTCTTCAGGGCCAGGTACGCGTCCGCCAGCTTCGGTGCCAGCTCGTCCGGGGTCGCATCCACGACTGTGACGCCGAGTCGGCGGAGATGGTCCGCTGTGCGGTTGCGTTCCTCGTGGGAGTGGGCCGCCGCAGCGGCCTGGTACACGGCGTCGGTGGTTCCCCGTGCCCGGGCCATGTCGGCGATGTGCGGGTCGGCGACGGAGGCCAGCAGCACCGTGTGCCGCTGGGTGAGCTGAGCGAGTACAGGGAGCAGGCCCTCCTCGATGGGGGCCGCGTCCAGGGTGGTCAGCAGCACGATCAGGGAGCGGTGGGGCGCGGTCCGCAGGGCCGTGGCCGTGAGGCCGCGGGCGTCGGTCTCCACCAGTTCGGGCTCGAGCGTGGCCATGGCGTTGACCAGGGACGGGAGGAGATCGCCGGCCGTGCGGCCCTGGACCAGGGTGCGCAGACGGCGGTCGTAGGCGAGGAGGTCGACGCGGTCGCCGGCGCGGGACGCCAGGGCGGCCAGGAGCAGGGCCGCGTCCATGGAGGCGTCCAGGCGGGGGATGTCGCCGACCCGTCCGGCGCTGGTGCGGCCGGTGTCGAGGACCAGCAGGATGTGGCGGTCGCGTTCGGGGCGCCAGGTGCGGACGGCGACGGTGGTCTGGCGGGCGGTGGCGCGCCAGTCGATGGAGCGGGTGTCGTCGCCGGGCACGTAGTCGCGCAGGCTGTCGAACTCGGTGCCCTCGCCTCGGGTGAGGACGCTGGTGCGGCCGTCGAGTTCGCGCAGGCGGGCCAGTTTGCTGGGCAGGTGCTTGCGGCTGGTGAACGGGGGGAGGACCCGGACCGTCCAGGGGACCTTGTGGGTGCCCTGGCGGGCGAGGAGGCCGAGGGGGCCGTAGGAGCGGATGGTGACGCGGTCGGCGTGGCGGTCGCCTCGCCGGGTGGGGCGCAGGCGGGTGGTGATGCGCCGGCGTTCGCCGGGCGGGACGACCACGCGGTGGCGGGAGGCCGTGAGTTCCGTGCCGGGCTGCCAGCTGCTCGGGGGCCAGGCGTCGCGGACGCGGGCGCGCAGCGGGCGGCGGGACGGGTTGGTGATGGTGAGGGTGACGTCGGCCGGGTCGCCCAGGCGTGCGGAGGTGTCGCCGGAGCGGGTGAGGCCGAGGCGGCGCACGGGGGCGGCCAGGGCGTAGTCGCAGGCGCAGGCAAGTGCCAGGGGGCCGTTGACGGCGAGGATGCCCGTCCAGCTGGGTTCCCAGATGCCGACGGGGAGGGAGCCGAGGGCCGCGAGGAGGGCGGCGCGTCCGGTGAGTGCCATCAGCGGGGGACGGGGACGTGGGCCAGGACGGCGTTGATGACCGCGTCGGCGGTCACGCCCTCCATGTCGGCCTCGGGGCGGAGCTGGACCCGGTGGCGCAGGGTGGGCAGGGCGAGGGCCTTCACGTCGTCGGGGATGACGTAGTCGCGGCCGGTCAGCCAGGCCCAGGCGCGGGCGGTGGCGAGGAGAGCGGTGGCTCCTCGGGGGGAGACGCCGAGGGAGAGCGAGGGCGACTCGCGGGTGGCGCGGCAGATGTCGACGACGTAGGCGGTGATCTCCGGAGAGACGGTCGTCTTGGCGACGGCGGTGCGGGCGGCCTCCAGGTCGGCGGCGTTCGCGACGGGGCGCACGCCGGCGGCGCGCAGGTCGCGCGGGTTGAAGCCGTGGGCGTGGCGGGTGAGGACGTCGATCTCCTCCTGCCGGGAGGGCAGGGGGAGGGTGAGCTTGAGGAGGAAGCGGTCCAGCTGGGCCTCGGGCAGGGGGTAGGTGCCCTCGTACTCGACGGGGTTCTGGGTGGCCGCCACCAGGAAGGGCTCGGGGAGGGGGCGCGGGGTGCCGTCGACGGTGACCTGGCGTTCCTCCATGGCCTCGAGGAGGGACGACTGGGTCTTGGGGGGCGTGCGGTTGATCTCGTCGGCGAGGAGCAGGTTGGTGAAGACCGGGCCGGGCTGGAAGGAGAACTCGGCGGTGCGGGCGTCGTAGACCAGGGAGCCGGTGACGTCGCTGGGCATCAGGTCGGGGGTGAACTGGACGCGCTTGGTGTCGAGTTCGAGGGTGGCGGCGAGGGCGCGGATCAGCAGGGTCTTGGCCACGCCGGGGACGCCTTCGAGGAGCACGTGGCCGCGGCAGAGCAGGGCGACGACGAGGCCGGTGACGGCGGGGTCCTGGCCGACCACGGCTTTGCCGATCTCGGCGCGCAGGGCTTCCAGGGAGGCGCGGGCGGCGGCCGGGTCCCCGGTGTGCGCGGCGTTGTCAGTGGTCGGGTCCATCATGGACGGCGTACCTCACTTTCGAGGGCGTCGAGTCGGTCGGCGAGCTGGATCAGGCTTGCGTCGTCGCCGGGTGGCGGGCCGAAGAGGAGGGCGTGCAGGGACTGCTGTCCGTCGCCGCGGAGGCGGGCGGACAGTGCGGGGAGCAGGGCCTCGGGCGTGTGCGCCCGGGTGACGGGGACGCCGACGAGGGGGGCGAGGCGCGTGCGGGTGGCGGAGCGAAGAGCGGTGGCGGCGCGGTCGCGGGCGTTCGCCTTGCGGTAGAGGCGGGCGCGGCCTTCGACGGTCTCGGAGGCGCGGATCGCGACGGGGAGTTTCTCGGGGACCAGGGGGCCGAGCCGGCGTGCCCGCCACAGGGCGGCCAGGGCTGCGGCGATGAACAGCTGCAGGGTGCCCCAGAGCCAGCCGGAGGGGAGGAGTTCGAAGAAGTCGCGTTCCTCCTCCTCGGTGGCGGAGCTGTCGGCGAGCGAGGGGAGGTACCAGACCAGATGCGGGCGGGAGCCGAGGAGTTGGAGGGCGAGGGAGGCGTTGCCCCCCTTGTCGAGGTGGTCGTTGAGCAGGATGTCGGGTGCGCCGATGAGGACGGTGTCGCCGTCGCCGGAGGAGGCGGGGATGCGCAGCAGGGTGGCCAGGCGCTCGCTGGGGTAGCACTCGTCGGCGCCGACGTGGGAGGTGGTGTAGCGGACGCCGCCGGTGTCGGCGCTGCCGGCGCGGCGGGCGGCGGGCAGCGAGCAGCGGGGCTCGAGGGTGGTGTCGAGACTGGTCGCGGGGGCGGCGGTGACGCCGGGGGCGAGCCGTTCGACGGAGGCGCTGCCGGAGGCGACCAGCACGGTGCGGCCGCCGGATCCGGCCAACGCCTGGCGCAGCCGGGTCTGCTGACGGGGGGTCAGCAGGTCGGGGACGGCGACCAGGAGGGTGGTGTCGGGGCCGGCCGCCGCGGCTGCCTCGTCCAGGGTGGTGACCACGCGGGTGTCCACGCCGCGGTCGGCGAGAAGTTCGGCGACGGCCCGGCTGCCGTTGGGGTCGGCGGAGCGCGGGTCGAGTTCGCCGTGCTGGCTGTCGGAGCGGACCACGGCGATGGCGACGGCCGCCGCGAGCAGCACCACCAGCGCGAGCACGATGCCGCGCGTGCGGGTCCACACCTGGCGGGCGCCGGGCGAGGCCGAGGTGGACGGGAGCGTGACCTCGGTCGTCATCCGGCGGCTCCCTGGCGGGTGTTGCGGTCCTGGGTGTCGGTGGTGCCGGCCGTGCTGCCGGCCAGGGGTCTGGTGCGTTCGAGGTCGCGGTCGAGTGCGGCGATGCGCCGGTACGCGTCCTCGGTGGCGGTGCGGCCGCCGTATGTCACGTCGTCGAAGGTCCGTGCGGCGGTGCGCAGCGCGTCGGCGTGGGCGGGCAGGGCGCGGCCCGCCTCGGCGGCGGCCTCGTCGGCGGTGCGGCCGGGGCGGATGTCGAGCAGGGCGCGCTCCTCGAGGGAGCGGACGATGGCCCGCATGCGTTCCTGCACGGCCTGGTTCCAGTGGCCTTGGGCGGCGTGGGCCTCGGCGGCCGCGCGGTGCTCGGCGGCGCTGCGGGGGCGGTCGTCGAACAGCGCGGGCGCGGAGGCCGGTTCGCGGCGGGGCGTGCCCAGGCGCCACCAGAGGGCGGCCAGCAGGGCGACGACGGCCACGACGACGACGATCAGGCCGAAGGTGCCGCCGGGTGTGCCGGAGGAGGCGCTGGAGAGCAGGTCGTCGAGCCACTCCCAGAAGGCGTCCAGGGCGCGCTGGAACCAACTGGGGTCGTTCTCGTGGTACATGCGCTTGGACAGCTCGCGCCGGGCCGCGTCCCGCGCGGGGTCGCGCGGGACGGTGAGCGGCGGCTCCTCGTCTCCGCGCAGCACGGAGCCGAGGGCCGTCCCGACGGCGGCGGGCACGGCCGGCAGTGATGCGACTCCCCCCGTGGTGAACACCGCATCAGCTCCCGGGAGTGGCGCCGGAGTCGTAGCCCGGTACGCCCGCGGCGCGGGCCAGTTCGAGGTCGAGGGCCTCGCGGCGGATGCGCTGGTCGATGTAGAGCAGCACGATGACGCCGGCCACGATCGGGAACATGATCAGGGTGCCGATGACCGCGCCGATGCCGTTGATGACGAGGAACGTCAAGCCGACCTCGCCGGGGTTGTCGAGGAACCCGGTGACGCTGCCGGTGCCGAGGGCCGCGGCGAGGAACGTGAACGGGATGCCGATGACGGAGGCGACGACGTTCGCGATGACCCAGGCGAGCAGCTGTATGCCGAAGATCCGCCACCAGGAGCCGTGGACCAGCCGGGCGGAGCGCTTCAACGCGCGGGTGATGCCCTGCTTCTCCAGCATCAGCGCGGGCGCGGCAAGCGAGAGCCGGACCATCAGCCACAGGGCGATGACGCCGGTGCCGATGATGCCCAGGATGCTCAGGGCGACACCGGGGCCGGTGGCGCCCGCGGCGGCCGCCAGGATGCCGGGCAGCGAGCCGGCGCCGACGATCACGGCGGGGATGAGCAGCAGCACGCCGATCAGGCCGAGCAGTCTCAGGACCTGCGGGCGGGCGTCGCGCCAGGCCTCGCCGGTGGTGACGGGCCGGCCGAGCACGGCGCGGCTGGTGACCGTGGCGAGCAGGCCGGTGGCGGCGACGACGCCGACCAGGGTGATCAGGAAGATCAGGCCGTTGGCGAGCAGCAGGTCGCCCAGGGCGCGGGTGGCCTCGCCGGGCGAGGGGCTCGGGTCGTTCAGCACCTCGCTGCCGGAGGTGTCCAGAACCAGGCGCTGGACGGGGAGGATCACGATCTCGGTGATCACCGCGAGGGTCAGCGCGATGCCGAGGACCGTGCGCCAGTAGGTGCGCATGGTGGCGACGGCGCCGTCGAGGATCTCGCCCACGCCGAGCGGGCGGAGCGGGATGATGCCGGGCTTGGCCGCGGGCGGAGGGCCGCCCCAGCCGGCTCCCCAGCCCCCGCCCCAGCCGGGGTGAGCGTGCGGGGCGGGCGGCGGGGGCGCCTGTCCGGGGCCGGCCTGGGGGCCGGGTGCGCCGGTGGGCGCGGACCACTGGCTCGGCGGCGGCTGCTCCTTGGACCACTTCACGCCCGGGCCCTGGGGCGTCTGCCCCGGCTGGGCGTCCTGCGGGGACCCTCCCGGCTGCTGCGGCCACTCGCCGGGCTGCTGCGCCTGGGGCCGGCCGGTGGGCTGCTGCTGCGCCTGGGGCCCGTCGGCGGGCTGCTGCTGCGCTTCGGGCCGGTCGGCGGGGGCCTCGCCGGCGTCCCGGTGGTCGGCGGGACCGGGGCCGTTGCGGTCGGCGGGCTCGGCAGGGCCGGACGTGCCGGGCTCCTGCCCCTCGGACGGGGCGGATCCGGGCGAGGCCCAGCCCGGAGTGTCGTTCATCGTCGCTCCTTCACGGTGCCCGTCCGCGGTCGCGGCGGCAGGTTGGCAGCCATCGTGCCATGGGGTGGTCATCGGGTGACCGGGCGAGGTAGTGGCTGCTCCGCTTCAATTGTCCGCCCTTCAGGGGGCAGACTGGCCGCATGGCTGATCAGTACGCGCACAGCGGCGACACCAAGCGGCCGACCGAGATCCCGGCGATCCGCTGGGAGGAACCACCCGAGGGCCCCGTGCTGGTCCTCCTCGACCAGACCAGGCTGCCGGCCGAGGAGGTCGAGCTGGTCTGCACGGACGCGTCGGCGCTGGTGGAGGCGATCCGCTCGCTCGCCGTGCGCGGGGCACCCCTGCTCGGCATCGCCGGGGCGTACGGGGTGGCGCTCGCCGCCGTGCGCGGCTTCGAGGTGGACGACGCGGCGGCGGCGCTGGAGAGCGCCCGGCCGACCGCGGTGAACCTGGCGGTGGGGGTCCGGCGGGCCCACTCGGCCTACCAGGAGGAGCTGGCCCGCACCGGCGACCCCCGGGCCGCGGCCGGGGCCGCGCTGGCCGCGGCACGCCGGCTGCACCAGGAGGACGCCGAGGCCAGCGCCCGGATGGCCGAGCACGGCCTGGCGCTGCTCAGCGAGCTGCTTCCCGGCGGCGGGCACCGCATCCTGACCCACTGCAACACCGGTTCGCTGGTGTCGGGCGGGGAGGGCACCGCGTTCGCGGTGGCGCTGGCCGCGCACCGGGCGGGTCAGCTGCGGCGGCTGTGGGTGGACGAGACGCGTCCGCTGCTGCAGGGCGCCCGGCTGACGGCGTACGAGGCGGCCCGCAGCGGGATGGCGTACACGCTGCTCACGGACAACGCGGCGGGATCGCTGTTCGCGGCGGACGAGGTGGATGCGGTGCTGGTCGGGGCGGACCGGATCGCGGCCGACGGGTCGGTGGCGAACAAGGTCGGCAGCTACCCGCTGGCGGTGCTGGCCCGCTACCACCATGTGCCGTTCATCGTGGTGGCGCCGGTGACGACCGTGGACCCGGACACCCCGGACGGGTCGGCCATCGAGGTCGAGCAGCGGCCCGGGCACGAGATCACCGAGATCACGGCGCCCCAGGTGCCGGTGGCCGGCACGGAGGCGGGCGGCGGGATCCCCGTGGCCCCGCTGGGCACGCAGGCCTACAACCCGGCGTTCGACGTGACGCCGCCGGAGCTGGTGACGGCGATCGTCACCGAGGAGGGCGTGGTCTCGCCCGTGACCGCCGAGGGGCTCGCGGAGCTGTGCGCGAAGGCGCGCTCGGCCACCGCCGGCTGAGCGGCGGCCGGAAGTTTTCGCCGGCCGGCGGCGGCCTCCGGCGGCCGGGGGCAGACAGTGACCGTGGCGTACGACTATCGTCACGGTGCAGTGACGTGCCTCACCAGCACCTTCGCCACCGTTATGAGAATGGGATGATGTCGTTTATGAAGGGACGAGTCCTCGTCGTCGACGACGACACCGCACTGGCCGAGATGCTCGGCATTGTGCTGCGTGGTGAGGGTTTTGAGCCGTCTTTCGTGGCCGACGGCGACAAGGCGCTGGCGGCTTTCCGCGAGACCAAGCCCGATCTGGTGCTGCTGGACCTGATGCTGCCCGGCCGGGACGGCATCGAGGTGTGCCGTCTGATCAGGGCCGAGTCCGGGGTGCCCATCGTGATGCTCACGGCGAAGAGCGACACCGTCGACGTCGTGGTGGGTCTGGAGTCCGGCGCCGACGACTACATCGTGAAGCCGTTCAAGCCGAAGGAGCTGGTCGCCCGCATCCGGGCGCGTCTGCGCAGGTCGGAGGAGCCGGCACCGGAGCAGCTCGCCATCGGTGACCTGGTGATCGACGTGGCCGGCCACTCGGTGAAGCGGGACGGGCAGTCGATCGCCCTGACGCCGCTGGAGTTCGACCTGCTGGTCGCGCTGGCCCGCAAGCCGTGGCAGGTGTTCACCCGTGAGGTGCTGCTCGAGCAGGTCTGGGGCTACCGTCACGCGGCCGACACCCGCCTGGTGAACGTGCATGTGCAGCGGCTGCGCTCCAAGGTCGAGAAGGACCCGGAGAAGCCGGAGATCGTGGTGACCGTCCGTGGTGTCGGGTACAAGGCAGGACCGAGCTGACATGTCCCGGGACAGTGCCGCTTCGGCGCCCGGGCGGTCCGGGGGCCGTCCGGAGCGGCCTGTCGGCCGGAAGCCGGCGCGCTCCCGCTGGGCAGCCCTGCTCGACGGCGGGCTGCTGCAGGGCGGAGTCCAGGGCAGTCCGGTGATCCGGCTGTTCATGCGCTGGGTGCGCAGGCCGCTGCTGCCCGTGATGCGGCTGTGGCGGCGCAACATCCAGCTCAAGGTCGTCGTGACCACGCTGCTGATGTCGCTGGGTGTGGTGCTGCTGCTCGGCTTCGTGGTGATCGGGCAGGTGCGCAACGGCCTGCTGGACGCCAAGGTGAAGGCCGCCCAGAGCCAGGCCGTCGGCGGGTTCGCCGTGGCCGAGCAGAAGGCCGACCAGGCCTCCGGCGTCACCGGCGACGACGGCGCCGCGCCCGTGGACGGCAAACCGTCGACCAGCGTCATCCAGTGGATGAGCGACCTCGTCGAGTCGCTCGCCAGCGGCGGCCAGGGCGCCTTCCACGTGGTCACGCTGCCCGCCGGCGACGGCAGCGGCGGCGGGCGCGGCCCGCGCGCCACCGGGCAGGTCATCGCCGTGGCCAGCGTGCCCGAGGAGCTTCGCGAACGGGTCAACTCCAGCTCCACGGCCGTGCAGAGCTACACCCGCATCATCTACGAGAAGGCCGAGTCCCAGCCGGGACTGGTCATCGGCAAGCAGATCAACGACCCCCACAACAACCCCTACCAGCTCTACTACCTCTTCCCGCTGACGCAGGAGGAGAAGACGCTGAGCCTGGTCAAGGGCACCCTGGCGACCGCCGGGCTGTTCGTGGTCGTGCTGCTCGGGGCCATCGCCTGGCTGGTGGTGCGGCAGGTCGTCACGCCGGTGCGGATGGCGGCCGGGATCGCCGAGCGGCTGTCCGCCGGGCGGCTGCAGGAACGGATGAAGGTCACCGGCGAGGACGACATCGCACGGCTCGGCGAGGCCTTCAACAAGATGGCGCAGAACCTCCAGCTGAAGATCAGCCAGCTCGAGGACCTGTCGCGGATGCAGCGCCGCTTCGTCTCCGACGTCTCGCACGAGCTGCGCACCCCGCTGACCACGGTGCGGATGGCCGCGGACGTCATCCACGAGGCGCGCGAGAACTTCGACCCGGTCACCGCCCGCTCGGCCGAACTGCTCGCCGACCAGCTGGACCGGTTCGAGTCGCTGCTCGCCGACCTGCTGGAGATCAGCCGCTTCGACGCGGGCGCGGCGGCGCTGGAGGCGGAGCCGATAGACCTGCGCGACGTGGTGCGCCGGGTGGTCACCGGGGCCGAGCCGCTCGCCGAGCGCAAGGGCACGCAGATAAAGATCGTCGGCGACCACCAGCCGGTGGTGGCGGAGGCGGACGCGCGGCGCGTGGAGCGCATACTGCGCAACCTCGTCGTCAACGCGGTCGAGCACGGCGAGGGCAAGGACGTCGTCGTCAAGCTCGCCGCGGCGGGCGGCGCCGTGGCGGTCGCCGTCCGCGACTACGGCGTGGGACTCAAGCCGGGCGAGGCGACGCGGGTCTTCAGCCGCTTCTGGCGGGCCGACCCGGCCCGGGCCCGCACCACCGGCGGCACCGGCCTCGGCCTGTCCATCGCCCTGGAGGACGCCCGGCTGCACGGCGGCTGGCTGCAGGCCTGGGGCGAGCCGGGCGGCGGCTCGCAGTTCCGGCTGACGCTGCCGAGGACGGCGGACGAGCCGCTGCGCGGATCCCCGATACCCCTGGAGCCCAAGGACTCCCGCCGCAACCGCGGCCTCGACGACGCCGGGCTGCCCAGTGGCGGCGGCGACGGCGGCAAGCGGGCCACGGTGCCGGCGCAGCAGTCGGCCACGGGCGTCACCGCACGCTCCTCCCGCGACCCGCTCGCCCAGCGGCCGGCCACGGCGGCACCCACCGCCGACCCGACCGCCCTGCCCGGCAACGGCACCCGTGTGGTGGCCCGGCAGGCGACCGCGGAGCGGCAGCGCAGCCAGGCCCCGACCGTGGCGGCCGTCGCGGGACCCGTCACAGCGGACGGGACGCCCCCGGTGCCCGTGCCGCCGGCGGGACCCGTCACAGCGGACGGGACGCCCCCGGTGCCCGTGCCGCCGGCGGAGGACGCGGAGGACGCAGCCCGCCCCGGCCCGGAGACCGCAGCCGGCCGGGACGAGACACCCACGGCCGGCGCGGCGGGACCCGCCGGGGCACAGGACAGGCACGACGGACAGGACAGGCAAGGGGAGGCGACACGTGGGCGGTAGCCGGATCCGGGCCGGCCGGGCCAGGCCGGTGCGGCGAGCGGTGGGCGCCGCCCTCGGAGCCATGCTGCTGGCCGGGTGCTACTCCATGCCCGACAGCGGGGACCTGCAGGAGGTCGAGTCCACCCCCCGCCAGGACACCCAGGTGCGGGTGTTCCCCAACCCGCCGAGCGAGGACGCCACGCCCACACAGATCGTGCAGGGCTTCCTGGAGGCGCTCACCAGCGACGACCCGCAGTACAAGACCGCTCGCCAGTATCTGACCGCGGACGCCGCCAGGACCTGGCGGCCGGAGCAGTCCACCACGGTGCTCGCCGACGGACCGGACGCCCGGGAGGACCGCCCCGTGCGCGACGACTCCGCCTCCGATGTGCGGTCCTTCCGGCTCACCGGCACCCGGGTCGCCACGGTTGACGCCCAGCGCGCCTACGCGCCCACCACCGGGGGGTACGACCAGCTGCTGCACCTCACCCGGGACACCGAGAACCGCCAGTGGCGCATCGACGGGGTGCCGCAGGGCATCGTGATGGGCAAGTCGGACTTCGAGCGCAACTTCATGTCCGTCAACAAGTACTACTTCGCCTCGAACACCGCGGACCCCGCGCCCGGCACGCCCCCGATGGCCGTAGCCGACCCCGTCTACGTCCGCAGCCACGTCGACCCGACCACCCAGATGGTGCGCTCGCTGCTGGAGGGGCCCAGCACCTGGCTGAAGCACGTGGTCAGGTCGGGCTTCCCGACGGGGACGGCGCTGGCGAAGGACGCCGGCGCGCTCACCCCGGACGAGCGGGGCAAGCTGACCGTGCCGCTCAACGACCGGGCGGCTGGGGCCGGCCTCAACCGCTGCGAGGAGATGGCCGCCCAGCTGCTGTTCACGCTGCGCAACCTCAGCCCGGTCGTGGAGGAGGTCGATCTGCGGGCCGGCAACAAGCAGCTGTGCTCGCTCACCCAGGACGGCGCGGAGAGCGTCGCCGTGCGCGGCTCGCAGCGGCCCCCCGAGTACCTGTACTACCTCGACAAGGACCGCAAGCTGGCGCGGATATCAGCCAGCGACCCCGAGGCCGACCCCGAGCCGGTGCCCGGCGCGCTGGGCGAGGGCGAGCGGGCGCTGCGGTCGGTGGCGGTCGCCCGTGACGAGCGCACCGCGGCCGGGGTCACCATCGACGGCCGGTCGCTGTATGTGGGGGCGATGGTGTCGGGCGGTTCGCTCGGCGAGCCCGTGCTGCGCAGCCGGGGCAAGTCGGAGAAGGACCGGCTGACCACGCCGAGCTGGGACGCCCAGGGCGGGCTGTGGGTGGCCGACCGGGACCCGGAGCGGCCGGGCCTGTACGTGCTGGAGAAGGGCCGCGGCGAGCCGCTCGAGGTGCGCACGCCGGGCCTCGACGGTCGCATCCAGTCCGTCCGGGTGGCCGCCGACGGGGTGCGGATCGCGCTGGTGGTGGAGAAGGGCGACCAGCGCTCCCTGCTGATCGGACGGATCGAACGCAGCAGGCCGCAGGAGCGGACCGACGAGCGGCCCACGGTCACGGTGCTGGAACTGCGCTCCCCGGCGCCCGAGTTGGAGCAGGTCACCGCGATGTCGTGGACCGGCGACAGCCGGCTGGTGGTGGTCGGACGCGAGGAGGGCGGCGTCGAGCAGATGCGCTATGTGGACGCCGACGGCTCCACCCCGGACATCCCGCCCCCCGCCGCCCTCACCGGCGTCAAGGACGTCACCGCCTCCGCGGACGACCAGGTACCCCTGGTGGCCCACTCGGTCGACGGGATCGTGCGGCTCCCGTCGGGGGCCCAGTGGCAGAAGGTGACCCAGGGCTCCGCGCCGGCCTATCCGGGGTGAGGCCTGCCTGACGGGGGCGCCGGCCGGTCCGGGGTGATGCCCGTCCAACTGGGTGCGTCTGCCTGTCCGCGGGGTGATGCCGGCCTGACCGGTGGCCATCTGCCCGTCCGGGGCGATGCCCGTCTGACGGGGGGACGCGTCCGCCTGCCGGCGGGTGATGCCCGCTGCCCGGCGGCGCCCGCCCGTCCGTCTCGGCGTGGGCCGGGCGGAGTTTTCCACAGGGGTGGCCGGGTGCGGTGGGCGTTGGCACAGTGGGGCCATGCGGGGCTGGTGGCAGGACCTCACCGACCTGGTGCTCCCGACCGAGTGCGGCGGTTGCGGCAGGGCCCGCGCGGTGCTCTGTGACCGGTGCCGCGCCGCGCTGGGCGGGTCGCCTCCCCGCCGGGTGCGCCCGGAACCGGAGCCACCCGGGCTGCCCGTCGTGCACGCCTCGGCGCCCTACGCCGACGAGGTGCGGGCGACGCTGCTCGCTCACAAGGAGCGCGGCGCCCTGGCGCTCGCCCGGCCCCTGGGCGAGGCGCTGGCGGGTGCGGTGCGGGCCGCGTTGCGGGCACGGACGCGGCGGCAGGCCCAGCCGGTTGCCGGCGGCCCGGTGGTGGGCCCGCTGCTGGTGCCGGTGCCGTCGTCCGGGCGGGCCGTGCGGGCGCGCGGGCACCTCGCCGAGCGGCGCATCGCGCTGGCCGCGGCGGGCGTGCTGCGGAGGGACGGGCTGCCCGCGCGGGTGGCGCCCGTGCTGCGGCAGCGGCCTGGCGTGGCCGACCAGGCGGGGCTCACGGCCTCGCAGCGGCTGGCCAATCTCACGGGTGCGCTCACGGTGGCCCCCGGCGGAGAGCTGTTGCTGATCGGCGGGGGACCGGTCGTGCTGGTGGACGACGTCATGACCACGGGGGCGTCCCTGGCGGAGTCGGCGCGGGCGGTGCGGACGGCGCTGCACAGGGCGGCGCCGGATGTCCGGAAGAGATCGAGTATTTCGGCGCCCGCGTTCGTGTACAGGGGTGGGAGACGGGAAAGGAGAGGAGAACAACCCCACCGGACAGCTCAGGAGAGGGTGAGCCGGCGGATGGTCGACGAACGGGTGTGCGCAGCCGTCGTGGCGGCCTCGCCAGACGCTTTCGAATTAAACCGGAACTGACTGAGATCTTTCGTCGTTGCAGGTTGTGAGAGGGGCAATTCACCTGAACGGAGGTACGCCGCAGTAGAGGGTGACGACATCCGTCCGGGCGAGATATGTTCAGTTGTAAGGAAAGGCGCAGGCCACACCTTACGAATCCCAATGCCGTGTCGCGGGTTTTCGGTAATCACCCGCGCTGGGGGAGTGGAGATCCCGCCCGCGGGGGAGGAGGTGGAAGTCACCCAGTCCGAGGTTCCGGGGCGACCGGAATCTGGTGCAAAAGGGAGACGCTCCGCAGCGGAGCGGAGCGATCCGGGAACGGAGTTCTGCGTGGACATCGTCGTCAAGGGCCGCAAGACCGAGGTGCCCGAGCGGTTCCGGAAGCACGTGGCCGAGAAGCTGAAGCTGGACAAGATCCAGAGGCTCGATGGCAAGGTGATCAGCCTCGACGTCGAGGTGTCCAAGGAGCCCAACCCCCGACAGGCCGACCGCTGCGACCGAGTGGAGATCACCCTCCGCTCCCGCGGTCCGGTGATCCGGGCGGAGGCGGCGGCGAGCGACCCGTACGCGGCGCTCGACCTGGCAGCGGAAAAGCTGGACGCCCGGCTGCGCAAGCAGCACGACAAGCGATTCTCGCGGCGCGGGGCGCGCAGGATCTCGGCAGCGGAGGTCCCCGCCCACGTCCCGGACGCGGCGACACTCAACGGCACGGGCGCGACCGCCCCCAAGGAGGAACCCGAGGCCGTTCCCACGAAGAAGATCGGCTCGCTGGAGGTGCAGGGAGACGGCCCCCTCGTCGTCCGCGAGAAGACCCACGTCGCCGCCCCCATGACCCTCGACCAGGCTCTCTACGAGATGGAGCTGGTCGGGCACGACTTCTACCTCTTCGTCGACTCCGAGACGAAGGAACCCTCCGTCGTCTACCGGCGCCACGCCTACGACTACGGCGTGATCCACCTCAGGACCGACACGATGGTCACCGAGTCCCATTCCCCCGAGGCGGGCGGAACTCTCGGCGGCTGACCTGCCGGGGCGACAGGTGAGCGGTGCCCCTGGTGCGCGTGTGCGCCCCCAGGGGCACCGGTGTGCGACCCCTTCGCACCGCATGCCGGCGCCCGGTGTCCTCCGGGCATGGAATCATGGCTGCAACGGCTCAAACGGTGGGCCGTTGCCTTGGGTTGGCGATGGCTCAGCACCACAGGCCAAGCCGTCAGGGGGAGGAACGATGGCGGACAGCTTCGGACCGATGCGTGACGAGGACGCCGGCGACGGCGTCGTCGGCACGGGCCCCGACGCGGGCTCACCACGCAAGGAGCCGATCAGAGTCCTGGTGGTCGACGACCACGCGCTGTTCCGCCGCGGCCTCGAGATCGTGCTCGCCGCCGAAGAGGACATCCAGGTCGTCGGCGAGGCCGGTGACGGCGCGGAGGCCGTGGAGAAGGCCGCCGATCTGCTGCCCGACATCATCCTCATGGACGTGCGGATGCCGAAGCGGGGCGGGATCGAGGCCTGCACCTCCATCAAGGAGGTCGCGCCCAGCGCCAAGATCATCATGCTGACGATAAGCGACGAGGAAGCCGACCTCTACGACGCCATCAAGGCGGGCGCGACCGGCTATCTGCTCAAGGAGATCTCCACCGACGAGGTGGCCACCGCCATTCGCGCGGTCGCCGACGGCCAGTCGCAGATCAGCCCCTCGATGGCCTCCAAACTCCTCACCGAGTTCAAGTCGATGATCCAGCGCACCGACGAGCGCAGGCTGGTGCCGGCGCCCCGGCTGACCGACCGGGAACTGGAAGTGCTCAAGCTCGTCGCCACCGGAATGAACAACCGGGACATCGCCAAGGAGTTGTTCATCTCCGAGAACACCGTGAAGAACCACGTCCGCAACATCCTGGAGAAGCTGCAGCTGCACTCCCGGATGGAGGCCGTGGTCTACGCGATGCGGGAGAAGATCCTCGAGATCCGCTGAGGCACCGGCCGGGCCCAGCCTCTGCCGGGCCCAGCCTCTGCCGAGCCCAGCTCTGGCGAGCCCGGTCACTGCCGGGCGCCGGGTCAGCCGAGCGCGCGGGCCAGTTCGAGCACCAGGGGCTCGCGCAGCTCCGGCGCCTCGACGCGCTCCACCCGCACATGGGTGCAGTCCACCCAGCTCGCCGCCTCCACCAGCGCCTGCGCCACCGCCGGGACCGTCTTGCGGTTCTCCAGGCTCACCTGCCGGGCCACCAGCGTGCGGCCCTCGCGGGCCGGATCGACCCGGCCGACCAGACGACCGCCGGCGAGCACCGGCATCGCGAAGTAGCCGTACACCCGCTTCGGCTTGGGCACATAGGCCTCCAGGCGGTGGGTGAAGCCGAAGATCCGCTCGGTGCGCGCCCGGTCCCAGATCAGCGAGTCGAACGGCGACAGCAGCGTCGTACGGTGACGCCCCCGCGGCGGGGTCGCCAGGGCCTCCGGATCGGCCCAGGCCGGCTTGCCCCAGCCCTCGACCGTCACCGGCACCAGACCCGAGTCGGCGATCACCGCGTCGACCTGCTCGCCCTTGAGGCGGTGGTAGTCGGCGATGTCCGCGCGGGTGCCCACGCCCAGGGACCTTCCGGCCAGCCGGACCAGGCGGCGCAGGCACTCGGTGTCGTCCAGCTCGTCGTGCAGCAGCGCGTCCGGGATGGCCCGCTCGGCCAGGTCGTAGACCCGCTTCCAGCCGCGGCGCTCGACGCACACCACCTCCCCGTACATCAGCGCCCGCTCCACGGCGACCTTGGCGCCGGACCAGTCCCACCACTCGCTGGTGCGCTTGGCGCCGCCCAACTCCGTGGCGGTCAGCGGGCCTTCCGCGCGCAGCTGCTTGATCACCTGCTCGTAGGTGCCGTCCGGCAGCTCGTGGTTCCAGTGCGGGCGGCTGCGGTAGGCGCGGCGGCGGAAGGCGAAGTGCGGCCACTCCTCCACGGGCAGGATGCACGCGGCGTGCGACCAGTACTCGAAGGCGTGCGGCGGCTCGGAGCCGGACGCCCAGTACGCCTCCTCCACCGTCCTGCGGCCCACGGCGCCCAGGCGGGCGTAGGGGATCAGCTCGTGGGAGCGGGCCAGGACGGAGATGGTGTCGAGCTGCACCGCGCCCAGCGAGCGCAGCACCCCGCGGACGCCCGCGCGGCGGTCGGGGGCGCCGAGCAGTCCCTGGGCCCGCAGGGCGATGCGGCGGGCTTCGTCCGCCGAGAGTTCCGTGGTGGGACGCACGAGAGTCATACGTCCGCACGATAGAGCTAGCCACTGACAACCGGCCCCGGCCCGGACCTCACCGGGCAGGCATCCCGTACTTCACCGGGCAGGCATCCCGTACCTCACCGGGGCGCCGGCACGTAGGGGGTGCTGGAGGTGAGCCCCAGGTCGGAGGGCAGCAGGGAGCCGATCCAGCAGTCCCGCAGCACGCCCTTGTTGTTGAGCGCCGAGCGCAGGGTGCCCTCGATGGTGAAGCCCGCGCGTTCGGCCACCGCGCGGGAGGCCAGGTTGCCGACCTCGGCGCGCCACTCCAGCCGGTCCATGGAGATCCGGGTGAAGGCCCAGCGGGCGGCGGCGACGGCGGCCTCGGTGATGTAGCCGTTGCCGCGGTGCTCCTTGGCGGCCCAGAAGCCGATCTCGCCCACCCCGAGGAAGCGCGAGGTGATGCCGAGCATGCCGGCCAGCTCCCCCGTGGTCAGGAAGACACCGAAGGTGAACATCGATCCGTTCGCCCAGCCGTCCGGGGCCAGCTGCTCGGTGAAGCCCCGCGCGTGCTCGGGCAGGTACGGGGAGGGGATCGTGGTCCAGCGCTGGATGTCGGGGTCCTGACAAGCCGCGTAGACGGCGTCGGTGTCCTGCGGGCCCACGGTGCGCAGCACCAGACGGTCCGTGGTGAGCGTGACGGGTTCCATCGGCCGATTCTCCTCCCCGGCCGGTGAGCGCCGCCATTCCTTTCGCCGGGGGAGCCCCTTGGGAGATGTTCGCCGTGGGCAGAGTTCCCAAGGCGCGTTCGCCATGGGCGGAGTCCGCCACGGGGAACGTTCGCCCTGGGTGAGGCGCGCGTCACCCTTCGCGTCATTCATGGGGGCGGTGCGGCACTTTCCGGGACGCTCGGACGTTGTCCACCGTGAAGCAGCCGTCCGACCAATGACCTACACCGTCCGACCAATGACCTACATGTGACGAGCACCGAGGACCGCCGACGCGGCAGGCCTCCCGGCGTGGCGGGGTCCTCGCATACGATGGCCGTTGCTCAGTCACTGAAACGGAAACCGACCGTCCCAGGCCCGACCGGCAAGGAGACCAACCCCCGTGTCCGTCCTCTCGAAGATCATGCGTGCAGGCGAAGGCAAGATCCTGCGCAAGCTGCACCGCATCGCGGACCAGGTCAACTCCATCGAAGAGGACTTCGTCGACCTCTCCGACGCCGAGCTGCGGGCCCTCACCGATGAGTACAAGCAGCGCTACGCCGACGGTGAGAGCTTGGACGACCTGCTGCCCGAGGCGTTCGCCACCGTCCGCGAGGCCGCCAAGCGCGTCCTCGGCCAGCGTCACTACGACGTGCAGATGATGGGCGGCGCCGCGCTGCACATGGGGTACGTGGCCGAGATGAAGACCGGTGAGGGCAAGACGCTGGTCGGCACCCTGCCCGCGTATCTCAACGCCCTGTCCGGCGAGGGCGTCCACATCGTCACGGTCAACGACTACCTGGCCGAGCGCGACTCCGAGATGATGGGCCGCGTCCACAAGTTCCTGGGTCTGAACGTCGGCTGCATCCTGGCCAACATGACGCCGGCCCAGCGCCGCGAGCAGTACGCCTGCGACATCACCTACGGCACCAACAACGAGTTCGGCTTCGACTACCTGCGCGACAACATGGCGTGGTCCAAGGAGGAACTCGTCCAGCGCGGGCACAACTTCGCCATCGTCGACGAGGTCGACTCCATCCTCATCGACGAGGCCCGTACGCCGCTGATCATCTCCGGCCCGGCCGACCAGGCCACCAAGTGGTACGCGGACTTCGCCAAGCTGGTCAAGCGCCTCAAGCGCGGTGAGCCCGGTCAGCCGCTCAAGGGCATCGAGGAGACCGGCGACTACGACGTCGACGAGAAGAAGCGCACCGTCGCCATCCACGAGTCCGGTGTCCAGAAGGTCGAGGACTGGCTGGGCATCGACAACCTCTACGAGTCGGTGAACACCCCGCTCGTGGGCTACCTGAACAACGCCATCAAGGCCAAGGAGCTCTTCAAGCGCGACAAGGACTACGTCATCATCGACGACGAAGTCATGATCGTCGACGAGCACACCGGCCGTATCCTCGCCGGCCGCCGCTACAACGAGGGCATGCACCAGGCCATCGAGGCGAAGGAAGGCGTGCCGATCAAGGACGAGAACCAGACGCTCGCCACGATCACGCTGCAGAACTTCTTCCGCCTCTACAAGCGGCACGACCACGACGGCAAGGAGCTGCCGGGTCTGTGCGGCATGACCGGTACGGCTATGACCGAGGCGGCCGAGTTCCACCAGATCTACAAGCTCGGCGTGGTGCCCATCCCGACCAACCGGCCGATGATCCGCAAGGACCAGCCGGACCTGATCTACCGCACCGAGGTCGCCAAGTTCGAGGCGGTCGTCGACGACATCGAGGAGAAGCACCGCAAGGGCCAGCCGATCCTCGTCGGCACCACCTCGGTGGAGAAGTCCGAGTACCTCTCCCAGCAGCTCAGCAAGCGCGGCATCCAGCACGAGGTGCTCAACGCCAAGCAGCACGACCGTGAGGCGCAGATCGTCGCCCAGGCCGGCCGCAAGGGTGCCGTGACGGTGGCCACCAACATGGCCGGGCGTGGTACGGACATCAAGCTCGGCGGCAACCCCGAGGACCTCGCCGAGGCGGAGCTGCGGCAGCGCGGCCTCGACCCCGAGGAGCACATCGAGGAGTGGGCGGCGGCCCTGCCCGAGGCGCTCAAGCGGGCCGAGGCGGCGGTCAAGGCCGAGAAGGAGGAGGTCGAGCGGCTCGGCGGCCTCTACGTGCTGGGCACCGAACGGCACGAGTCGCGGCGCATCGACAACCAGCTGCGCGGTCGTTCCGGCCGTCAGGGCGACCCGGGCGAGTCCCGCTTCTACCTCTCGCTCGGCGACGACCTGATGCGGCTGTTCAAGGCGCAGATGGTCGAGCGCGTGATGTCCATGGCGAACGTCCCGGACGACGTGCCGATCGAGAACAAGATGGTCACCCGCGCCATCGCCTCGGCCCAGTCGCAGGTCGAGCAGCAGAACTTCGAGACGCGGAAAAACGTCCTGAAGTACGACGAGGTGCTCAACCGGCAGCGCGAGGTCATCTACGGCGAGCGGCGCCGCGTCCTGGAGGGCGAGGACCTGCACGAGCAGATCCAGCACTTCATGGACGACACCATCGACGCCTATGTGCAGGCCGAGACCGCCGAGGGCTTCCCCGAGGACTGGGACCTGGACCGGCTGTGGAAGGCCTTCAAGCAGCTCTACCCGTGCCAGGTCACCATCGAGGAGCTGGAGGAGGCCGCCGGCGACCGGGCCGGGCTGACCGCCGAGTACATCGCCGAGTCCATCAAGGACGACATCCGGGAGCAGTACGCCAAGCGCGAGGAGCAGCTCGGTTCCGAGATCATGCGTGAGCTGGAGCGCCGGGTCGTGCTGTCGGTGCTGGACCGCAAGTGGCGCGAGCACCTCTACGAGATGGACTACCTCCAGGAGGGCATCGGCCTGCGCGCCATGGCGCAGAAGGACCCGCTGGTCGAGTACCAGCGCGAGGGCTTCGACATGTTCACCGCCATGATGGAAGGCATCAAGGAGGAGTCCGTCGGCTACCTGTTCAACCTGGAGGTCCAGGTCGAGCAGCAGGTCGAGGAGGTCCCCGTCGAGGAGGCCGCGCCGTCGCTGGAGAAGCAGGACGCGGTGCCCGCGCAGGCCGGGGCGCGCCCCGAGATCCGGGCCAAGGGCCTGGAGGCGCCGCAGCGGCGGAACCTGCACTTCGTCGCGCCGACGGTGGACGGCGAGGGCGGCACGATCGAGGGCGACTTCCCGACGGACGGGGAGCCGGTGCGTTCGCCTGCCGACGGGCTTACTCGCGCCGAGCGGCGCAAGCAGGCGCGGGGTGGGCGTCGGCGCAAGAAGTGAGCGCGGCTTCCCGGTCAGGGGAGTGTGTCGAGCAGTAGGCCCAGGGCCGGGCATCCGAGTGTGGGTGCCCGGCCCTCGGGTTTGCGCCGAGGGGGGGCAGGCCGTCGGGGGTTCGGGGCCGTTCAGTTGAGTCAGGGGAGGTCAGGCGCCGACCTCTACCGCCGTGCAGCGCCAGCGCAGGTCGCGGCCCTGCTCCAGTCGGAAGGCCAGCGCGCGCAGCCTGTCGCCCGCGGCGATCCGGGCGAAGACCTCCAGGGCGCCCTCGCGGGGCACGAACCAGCCGATGTCCCGCACGACGGGCCGCGTGCCCCGGGTGCGCAGCGGGCCTCGCTCGGCGAGGCGTGCCAGCTCGTCGTAGGCCTGACCTGCGGTGTGCCGCAGCATGGCGTGCACGGGGCGCTGGCCGCTGAGCACGGCGAGGAGGAGCTCGGCGAAGTGATCGGTGGGGCGGAGCTGGGGGACGCGCGGGGCAGTGCCGGCCGGTGTGGTGAGCGTGGCCGTTCCGATGCGGGGGGCCGGGACTCGTGCGGTCGAGCGGCGGGTGCGCTGGGCGGGGGTCCGGGTGCGGTAGGACGGCGGTCGGTTGTCGCCGGGGCGGGTGGAGCCGGCCATCGCGCCGGGACGTCCGCGGCCGCCGGCGGGGGCGGTGGCCGGAGGCCGGCCGGTGGGGACGCGGGGCGGTGTCGTGCCTGTGGGGCGGGCTGCAGCGGCGGTGGTGCCAGTGGGGTGAGTGGTTGCGGCTGCCCTGGACTGGGCCCTGGTCATGACCTTGTTCATGGGGGTCCCCGTTCGACGGCCCGGGGGTGGTGACCGGCCGGGGAGGCCGGGCGGTACCGGGCGGTAACTTTCGTGGTCGGTGATCTTGTACGGGGCGGGCGGTGGTGGCGGCAAGGAGGGGGTGGGCCGGCTGGGGAGGGTCCGGAGATTCACCTATCCGGGTGGTTGGGGGTGGGTGAGGCTGCGACAGGGAGCGGTCGAGGTGGGTGAAGGGCCGGACGCCGGTGGACGGGGCCGGGGGTGTGGAGGGCAACTCGAAGGGGGACGGCCCGCGCGTATCCTGAAGGCCCGTCAACGGTTCCGATCACGAAAGCGGCCTCCATGCGCGTCTACGTCCCCCTGACCCTCCCCGGGCTTGCCGAGGCGTACCGGACGGGGCAGCTGGCGAAGGGGCCGTTCCCCGCGTACGCCGTCACGCCCGCGCTGCGCGAGTGGTACGTCTCCGAGGACCTCGAGGAGCTGGAGTACGCCGCGCTGAGCCGGGCCGCGCTGGCCTCGCTCAGGCTGCTGGCGGCGGACCCCGAGGCGCCCAGGCGGCGGGTCGTGGTGGCCGTCGACGTGCCCGACAAGGCGGTGTCGGCCGAGCCGGGCCTCGACCCGGACACGCTGGGCGAGGTGCGGGTGGACGGAAACGTCGCGCTGTCCAAGGCGGCCGCGGTGCATGTGGACGCGGAGGACGCGGAGGCGGATGTGAGCGCGGCCGCGCAGGCGCTGCCGGCGGCGGACGCCGGGGACGACGACGCGCAGTTCGTCGTCGACGGTGCGGAGGATCACGAGCTGCTCTGGTACGCCACGCAGGAGATCCCGAACATTGTTGGTTCCGGCGGGGCCGGTTCGGGCGGGGCCGGCTGAGCGCAATGTGCTGCTGACCTGCTGTTCTCTTGATTGTCAGTGAGGGCGGGTAGGTTGCGTTCATGGGGATGCAGGCGAACGCGCACATCGTCTGGGACTGGAACGGGACCCTGTTCCACGACGTCGACGCGATCATCGGGGCGACGAACGCGGCCTTCGCGGAGCTCGGGCTGGAGCCGATCACGCTGGAGCAGTACCGGGAGCTGTACTGCGTGCCGGTGCCGAAGTTCTACGAGCGGCTGCTCGGGCGGTTGCCCAGCTATGAGGAGTGGGAGGTCATGGATGCGACCTTCCACCGGCACTACACGGAGCACCGGGCGCTGTGCTCGCTCGCCGAGGGCGTGAAGGAGCTGCTCACCGGGTGGGCGGCGGCGGGGCGCAGCCAGTCCATCCTGAGCATGTACGGGCACGAGGACCTGGTGCCGCTGGTGAGGGCGTTCGGGATCGAGCCGCACTTCGTGCGGGTCGACGGGCGGACGGGTCCCTCCGGGGGAAGCAAGACGGAACACATGGTGCGCCATGTCGCGGCGCTCGGCGGCGTCGATCCCGCGCGGACGGTGGTGATCGGCGACGCGGCCGACGACGCGCTGGCCGCGCAGGCCGTCGGCGCGCGGGCGGTGCTGTACACCGGCGGTTCGCACGGCCGGGCCAGCCTGGAGGCCGTTGGCGTCCCTGTGGTGGACACCCTGGCCGAGGCCGTGGCCGAAGCAGAGCGCCTGGCGGCATGAAGCGTTCCGTGCGGCTGGGTGAGGGTACACGTCTGATGCCTGCGGCGCAACAGCGGCTCCGGTGGGGGTGCGCGTAGCGCCCAGGGTGGGTGGGTGAGTCGGGGCCGGGTGGTGGTATCCGTCCTGGGTCTGGCGCGAAATCGGCTTGGGTGCCCGCCCGAGCACAGCCCAGCGCAGCGCACGCTGCAGGCGACGCCGGCAAGGGCAAGCCCCCTGTCCTTACGCCCCGCGCAAGGGACCCGCACTGTGCAGAACGTCAAAGTTCACCCCCCGGTTTTGTACACATACGGCTCATGACGGGCCCCCTGCACAGAGCGATAGCCTGGTGGCGTGATCAGCGCGATAGCTCGCGGGGACAGCGGTGTCCCCGCCCTGCGCCCGGCGTGCACGGACGACATCCGTGCCCGGGCGGCGATCGCTGGTCCTCGCGGGCGGGAGGGGGCGCGCAGCACTCCCGGGACGCCATCCACAGACCTGCCGGCGCCGCGGCCGAGGCCGGCCGGCAGCTCAAATATGGCTCATATCTCCCCGCTCATCTCACCTCGCGGCATAGCGTCGGAACAGACCGGACACCCCGTGTCGTATCACCGCACCGCTAGGGCAGAGACCGTATTTCCTTCTACGTCACGCAACGGCGCGCGACAGGAGCCAGAGGACAATGCAGACCAAGCTGGACGAAGCCAAGGCCGAGCTGCTCGAACGGGCTGCCCGGGTAGCTGAGAGCAGCCCGGCCGGGGGGAAACTTCCGACCGGGACGGCGGACGAGGGCATCCCCGACCGGGAATCCGTGCTCGCGTTCCTCCAGCGCTACTACCTGCACACCGCCCCGGAGGACCTCGTCGACCGCGACCCGGTCGACATCTTCGGAGCCGCTGTCTCGCACCTCCGGCTGGCCGAGAACCGTCCGCAGGGCACGGCCAATGTGCGGGTCCACACGCCGACCGTCGAGGAGAACGGCTGGACCTGCAGCCACTCCGTGGTCGAGGTCGTCACCGACGACATGCCCTTCCTTGTCGACTCCGTCACCAATGAGCTGACCCGCCAGGGCCGCGGCATCCATGTGGTGATCCACCCGCAGATCGTGGTGCGCCGCGACCTCACCGGCAAGCTCGTCGAGATCCTCACCGACCCGCCCGCCGCCGACAGCCTTCCGCACGACGCTCACGTCGAGTCCTGGATCCACGTCGAGATCGACCGCGAGACCGACCGCAGCGACCTGAAGCAGATCACCGCCGATCTGCTGCGCGTGCTCTCCGACGTCCGTGAGGCCGTCGAGGACTGGGGCAAGATGCGGCAGACCGCGACCGCGCTGGCCGACTCCCTGCCCGACGAGCCCATCCCGGACGACGTGCCCCGGCAGGAGGTGGAGGAGGCCCGCGAGCTGCTGCACTGGCTCGCCGACGACCACTTCACCTTCCTCGGCTACCGAGAGTACGAGCTGCGCGAGGACGACTCCCTCGCGGCCATCCCCGGTACCGGTCTCGGCATCCTGCGCTCCGACCCGCAACACGCCACCGAGGAGGGCCACCCCGTCAGCCCCTCCTTCGAGCGGCTGCCCGCCGACGCCCGCGCCAAGGCGCGCGAGCACAAGCTGCTCATCCTGACCAAGGCCAACAGCCGGGCGACCGTGCACCGCCCGTCGTACCTGGACTACATCGGCGTCAAGAAGTTCGACGCCGACGGCAACGTGATCGGCGAGCGCCGCTTCCTCGGGCTGTTCTCCTCCGCCGCCTACACCGAGTCCGTCCGCCGGGTCCCGGTCATCCGGCGCAAGGTCGAGCAGGTGCTGGAGCAGGCCGGCTTCTCCCCGCACAGCCACGACGGGCGCGACCTGCTGCAGATCCTGGAGACCTACCCGCGCGACGAGCTGTTCCAGACCCCGGTCGACGAGCTGAGGTCCATCGTCACGTCGGTGCTCTACCTGCAGGAGCGCCGCCGGCTGCGGCTCTACCTGCGCCAGGACGAGTACGGGCGCTACTACTCCGCCCTCGTCTACCTGCCCCGCGACCGCTACACCACCGCCGTCCGGCTGCGGATCATCGACATCCTCAAGGAGGAGCTCGGCGGCACCAGCGTCGACTTCACCGCCTGGAACACCGAGTCGATCCTGTCCCGGCTGCACTTCGTGGTGCGGGTCCCGCAGGGCACCGAGCTGCCGCAGCTGTCCGACGCGGACAAGGAGCGGATCGAGGCCCGCCTGGTCGAGGCCGTCCGCTCCTGGGCCGACGGCTTCAGCGAGGCCCTGATCGCCGAGTTCGGCGAGGAGCACGCCGCCGAGCTGCTGCGCCGTTACTCCAACGCCTTCCCCGAGGGCTACAAGGCCGACCACTCGCCGCGCAGCGCGGTCGCCGACCTGGTGCGTCTGGAGAAGCTCGGTAAGGACAAGGACTTCGAGCTGAGCCTTTACGAGCCGGTGGGCGCGGCCCCGGAGGAGCGGCGCTTCAAGATCTACCGCAAGGGCGAGGCGGTCTCGCTGTCCGCGGTGCTGCCCGTGCTGCAGCGGCTCGGCGTCGAGGTCGTCGACGAGCGGCCGTACGAGCTGCGCTGCGCCGACCGCAGCGTGGCCTGGATCTACGACTTCGGGCTGCGCATGCCCAAGGCGGCCGGTGCCGACTACCTGGGCGACGACGCCCGCGAGCGGTTCCAGGAGGCCTTCGCCGCGACCTGGACCGGCAAGGCGGAGAACGACGGCTTCAACTCCCTCGTGCTGGCCGCCGGGCTGACCTGGCGGCAGGCGATGGTGCTGCGCGCGTACGCCAAGTACCTGCGGCAGGCCGGCTCCACCTTCAGCCAGGACTACATGGAGGACACCCTCCGCAACAATGTGCACACCACCCGGCTGCTGGTCTCGCTCTTCGAGGCCCGGATGTCGCCGGACAAGCAGCGCGCCGGGTACGAGCTGGTGGACGCGCTGCTGGAGGAGCTCGACGCCGCCCTCGACCAGGTCGCCAGCCTCGACGAGGACCGCATCCTGCGCTCCTTCCTCACGGTGATCAAGGCGACGCTGCGCACCAACTTCTTCCAGGAGGCGTCCGGCGGCAAGCCGCACGACTACGTCTCCATGAAGTTCGACCCGCAGGCCGTCCCCGACCTGCCGGCGCCGCGCCCGGCGTACGAGATCTGGGTGTACTCGCCGCGGGTGGAGGGTGTGCACCTCAGGTTCGGCAAGGTCGCCCGCGGTGGTCTGCGCTGGTCCGACCGGCGTGAGGACTTCCGGACCGAGATCCTCGGCCTGGTCAAGGCGCAGATGGTGAAGAACACCGTCATCGTGCCGGTCGGCGCCAAGGGCGGCTTCGTCGCCAAGCAGCTGCCCGACCCGAGCGTGGACCGCGAGGCCTGGATGGCCGAGGGCGTCGCGGCCTACCGGACCTTCATCTCGGCGCTGCTGGACATCACCGACAACATGGTCGGCGGCGAGGTCGTGCCCCCGGCGGACGTCGTCCGGCACGACGGGGACGACACCTACCTGGTGGTCGCCGCCGACAAGGGCACCGCCACCTTCTCCGACATCGCCAACGAGGTCGCCCAGAGCTACAACTTCTGGCTCGGCGACGCCTTCGCCTCCGGCGGCTCCGCCGGATACGACCACAAGGGCATGGGCATCACCGCCCGCGGCGCCTGGGAGTCCGTCAAGCGGCACTTCCGGGAGCTGGGCCTGGACACCCAGACCCAGGACTTCACGGTGGTCGGCATCGGCGACATGTCCGGTGACGTGTTCGGCAACGGCATGCTGCTCAGCGAGCACATCCGCCTGGTCGCCGCCTTCGACCACCGGCACATCTTCATCGACCCCGACCCGGACGCGGCCACCTCCTACGCCGAGCGCCGCCGGCTGTTCGAGCTGCCCCGCAGCTCCTGGGAGGACTACAACACCGACCTGATCTCGGCGGGCGGCGGCGTGTTCCCGCGCTCCGCCAAGTCCATCCCGGTCAACTCGCAGATCCGCGAGGCCCTCGGCATCGAGCAGGGCGTCACCAAGATGACCCCGGCCGACCTGATGAAGGCGATCCTGAAGGCGCCGGTGGACCTGCTGTGGAACGGCGGCATCGGTACCTACGTCAAGGCCTCCACCGAGTCCCACGCGGACGTCGGCGACAAGGCCAACGACGCCATCCGCGTGGACGGCAAGGACCTGCGCGTCCGGGTCGTCGGCGAGGGCGGCAACCTGGGCCTGACCCAGCTCGGCCGGATCGAGTTCGCGCTGCACGGCGGCCGGATCAACACCGACGCCATCGACAACAGCGCCGGCGTCGACTGCTCCGACCACGAGGTCAACATCAAGATCCTGCTCAACGGTCTGGTCGCGGACGGCGACATGACCGTCAAGCAGCGCAACAAGCTGCTGGCGGAGATGACCGACGAGGTCGGCCGGCTGGTGCTGCGCAACAACTACGCGCAGAACACCGCCATCGCCAACGCGCTCGCCCAGTCCAAGGACATGGTCCACGCCCAGGCGCGCTTCATGAAGCACCTGGTGCGCGAGGGCCGGCTGGACCGGGGGCTGGAGTTCCTGCCCACCGACCGGCAGATCCGTGAGCGGCTCGCCAACGGGCAGGGCCTGACCGGCCCGGAAACGGCCGTCCTGCTGGCCTACACCAAGATCACGGTCGCCGAGGAGCTGCTGCACACCTCGCTGCCCGACGACCCGTATCTGAAGAGCCTGCTGCACGCGTACTTCCCGAGCGCGCTGCGCGAGCGGTTCCCGGAGCGGATCGACAGCCACCCGCTGCGCCGGGAGATCACCACCACCGTGCTGGTCAACGACACGGTGAACACCGGCGGCACCACCTATCTGCACCGGATGCGCGAGGAGACCGGGGCCTCGCTGGAGGAGATCGTCCGGGCGCAGACCGCGGCCCGTGCCATCTTCCGCTCCTCGATGGTGTGGGACGCCGTGGAGGAGCTCGACAACAAGGTGCAGGCCGAGGTGCAGACCCGCATCCGGCTGCACTCGCGCCGGCTGGTCGAGCGCGGCACGCGCTGGCTGCTGAACAACCGGCCGCAGCCGCTCGAGCTGCGGGAGACCGTCGACTTCTTCTCCGAGCGGGTCGAGCAGGTGTGGTCGCAGCTGCCGAAGCTGCTGCGCGGCGCCGACCTGGACTGGTACCAGAAGATCCACGACGAGCTGACCGACGCCGGGGTCCCGGAGGAGCTGGCCACCCGGGTCGCCGGGTTCTCCTCCGCCTTCCCGACGCTCGACATCGTCTCGGTGGCCGACCGGATGGGCAAGGAGCCGCTGGAGGTCGCCGAGGTGTACTACGACCTCGCCGACCGGCTGCGCATCACCCAGCTGATGGACCGCATCATCGAGCTGCCCCGCGCGGACCGCTGGCAGTCCATGGCCCGCGCGGCGATCCGCGAGGACCTGTACGCGGCGCACGCCGCGGTCACCGCGGACGTGCTGGCCGTCGGCAACGGCTCCGACACCCCGGAGCAGCGGTTCAAGCTGTGGGAGCAGAAGAACGCGGCGCTGCTCGCCCGGGCCCGCGCCACGCTCGACGAGATCCACAACTCGGACAGCTTCGACCTGGCCAACCTGTCGGTGGCCATGCGGACGATGCGCACCCTGCTGCGGGCGCACAGGTAGGCAAAAGCTGAGTCGATGTGAGGGTGCCCCGGGTCCTGTCGGCCCGGGGCACCCTCACGTTGTGCTGCCTTCGGTGGGGCTTCACGCCCTGAAGCGGTGGACATGTCCGGTTTGCGGGCATGCCTGCGAGGTGTCCGTCAGCATCCGGATCCGCTCCCGGTCCGCAGTGCCCTGGACGGCCGCAGTGTCCTGGACGGCCGCGGGGCTCGTGGTCGTCCTGCTGCTCGCGGTGATCGTCCGGCTGCCCTGGGCCGGTGACCTGGGGATGCACGCGGCCACCCTGCAGCGGCTGCGGCACGACCCCCTCCACCCGGGCAACCCCCTGGTCGACGCGGACACCCCGAGCCCGTACTACTCGCCCTGGATGCTGCTGCTCGGGCTGCTCGCCAGAGCGAGCGGATGGTCGGTCTTCGTCGTGCTGCGCATCGCCGCCGTGGCCGGCCTGGCGCTGCTGGTGACCGGCGTGTGGCGATACGTACGGACGCTGAGCGCGCACCGGGCGGCGCCCGCGCTGGGGCTGCTGAGCCTGCTGCTGGTGTGGGGCACCACCGCGTACACCTGGAGCGGCTTCCCCGGGCTCGGCTCGCTGGCGCTGACGGTGTCGTATCCGAGCACCTTCGCGCTCGGCCTCGCCTTCCACCTCTGGGCCTGGCTCACCACCGCGCTCCGGGAACCGGGAGGAGGGTGGGCGAGGTGGCTCGGGCTCGGGGCGGTGTGGGCGGTCATCCTCCTCTGCCACCAGTTCACCGGCGTCGTGGCCAGCATCGGCGCCCTCGCCGCCCTGCTCGCGGTGCGCCGCCCCCGCAGGGTGCCCTGGCCGAGGCTCGCGGCGGGACTGCTGCTGGGAGCGGCGGTCCTGGCGGCCTGGCCGTACTACGACTTCTTCGCGCTGGTCGGCACCGGGGACGACCTGGCGGACACCCACCGGGGGCTCTACCGGGACTGGGCCGTGCGGTACGGCCTGGTGGCGGCCGGAGTGGCGGCGCTGGCCGCGCGGCTCCGGCGCGACCGCCGGGACCCGCTGGTGCTGTTCTTCGCCCTGGGCCTGCTGTTCGTGGCCGCGGGGTGGCTGACCGCCTGCTACTCATGGGGCCGCGCCCTGCCCGCCGCCCTGATCCCGGCCCAGCTCGCGCTTGCCGTGGAGGCGCTCGAGGCGGGCCGGCGGTGGCTGAGGCTTCTGTGGGCCGTGCTCCTCACCGGCGTGCTGGTGACCGGAGCCTGGGTGCAGTCCGGGACGCTCGGCTACGTGCTGCCGCGCGAGGCGCTGCCCGCGCCGGCCGAGGCCCGGTACCGCGAGCCGTGGAACGGCTACCACTGGATCACTCCGTGGGTCCGCTACGGAGACGTGGTCCTGGCGGAGAAACATCCGGCCCGCCGCATCCCCGCCTACGGCCCCTACACGGTCGCCCCCGGCTACCCGGACGTCTTCCTGCCCGACGCGGACCGCCGCACGGCGGCCGTCGAACGGTACTTCACCCCGGGAACGCCCGCGGCGGTACGCCGGGGTATCGAGCGGACCTACGGGGTCCGCTGGGTGGTCGACGCCTACCGCGTCCTGGACGACACCGGCCTGCGCCGAGTGGCCACCGGCCCGGACGGCCAGGTGCTCTACCGGGCGCCGGGACCTTGAGGGCTTCCTCGCGGCCCCTGGCGGGCCCTGACCGTGCCCCGGCGGGTCGGGGCCGCGCCCCGGTGGGTCAGCCTGAGCGAGCCGCTCCCGCGCTTCAGTGGCTGCTGGTCCTGCGGGGGCGGCTTGCCGCTACGACGGCCCTGCCGGGCCCCTGGCCGAGCCGGCGCCGCAAGACGACGCTCGCCGCGGCCTGGCACAACGTGTGCCGCGCGCGCCTGCCCGTCCCTCACCGCACCGCGCTCGCCACCAGCCGGACCGCGCGCTTCACCCCGGGGCGGGCGACCCTGCGTACGACCGGGCGCAGTACCCGGGCCGTCACTCCCACCGGCTCCCACCGGATCTGGAGGCGGCCGGCGCCGTGGCCCTCCGGCTCGATGGTGACGCGGTGGGGGGTGGCGCCCGAGTGGTAGGGGACGCGGGTGGTGAGTGGGGGGAAGTCGAGGGGGGCCAGGAGGAGGCCCGTGTTGACCTGGCCCTGGTGGGTGAGGCGGAGGAGGGGGTGGCGGGTGCCGGCGAAGCCGGCGGGGGAGACGGGGGCGGCCGCCACGTCGAAGTGGACCTGGCCCTCGAAGATGCCCGGGCGGACCGGGTCCATCCGGAAGGGCACCGTCAGGCGGCGCGGGCCGGGGGCGATGAGCAGGGCCGCGCGCTGGGGGCCGACCGGGAGCCGCAGTGCGGGGTCGTAGGTGCGCACCGTCAGGTCGACGGAGGCGCCGGGGCCCCGGACGATCTCGGTGATCTCGTGGCGGAACTGGGCGCTGAAGAACGGGCGGGTGTCCAGGTCCAGGTCGGTGAGGTCCAGCTCGGGGCGGGCCTCGTCGGTCTCGGGGATGCGCTCGCCCCAGTAGGTGCGGCCGTCCGCGTCGGTGACCACCCGGCGCGGGGCGACCCCGCGGCCCAGGCCCCGGGCGGCGAGCCGGGCCTCGTCCAGCCGGCGGTCGCGCACCAGCTGGAGCACCACCCGCTCGGCGCGCGGCAGCCGGGCACAGGCGCCGGGGGAGAGGGTGTCCAGGTACGGGTTCATCACGTCGGCGAAGGCCTCCAGCCAGGCGTCGTCCCGGTAGGGCAGGTCACCGGCGTACATGCGGAAGTCGTGCTTGAGGAACTTGTGGTCCTTGTCCTCGCGCAGCGCCTCGTGCCCGCTGTCGGCGAGGAAGGCGTCGATGAGCCGCTGGACGTGGATACGGTCCCGGACGTTGGCGATGCGGTGGCGCTGGTTGGAGATGGACGCCGTGCCGGAGGACGCGTACGGGGCGACGTACCAGACGTAGACCGGCTCGGGGATGATCGTGAACCGTTTCGCCAGGCAGTAGGCCTGCGCCGAGAACAGCTGGTCCTCGTAGTGGATGCCCTCCGGGAAGCGCAGCCGGTGCCGGTCCAGGAAGGCGCGGGCGTACATCTTGCCTGTGGCCAGGTGCTCGAAGAACAGCCGCGGGTCGGCCTCGATGCCGTCCAGGGTGCGGCGCTCCTGCACCAGGTGCGGCATCCAGGTGGAGCGGCGCCCGGTGTCGACGCGGATCCGCTGCACCGCGCCCATCGCGAAGTCGATGTCCCGTTCGCGGTGCGCGGCGAGCAGGGAGGCGACGGCGTCCGGCGGGAGCTCGTCGTCGCTGTCGAGGAACATCAGATACGGCGCCCGGGCGATCTCCAGGGCACGGTTGCGCGGGGCGCTGCAGCCGCCGCTGTTCTCCGGCAGGCGCAGATAGCGGATGCGGGGGTCCTGGGCGGCCAGTCGCCGGGCGACCTCGGGGGTGGCGTCGGTGGAGTGGTCGTCGCTGATCACGATCTCCAGATCGCGGTGGCTCTGGCGGCGCACGGACGCCACGGCGCGGGGCAGGCGCTCGGCGTCGTTGTGCACGATGACCGTCACCGTCACATCGGGCGGGGGCGTCACGCGTCCACCTCCTCGGGGGCCGGCGCGGGGGTGCGTTCCTCCAGGGGCAGCACCGGCGGCAGCTCGCTGCCGTCCTGGCCGAGGAAGACCCGGCGCACCACGCGTTCGGCGGCGCGGCCGTCGTCGTACTCGCAGAATCTGCGCCGGAAGACCGCGCGTGCCTTGGCGGCGCTCTCGTCCCGCCAGGCGTCCGTGGTGAGGATCTCGGCGAGCTGCCCCTGCGTGCGGGCGACCGGGCCCGGCGCGTCGGCCATCAGGTCGAAGTAGACGCCGCGGGTGGTGCGGTAGGTCTCCCAGTCGTCGGCGTGGATGACGATGGGGCGGTCCAGGTTGGCGTAGTCGAACATGATCGACGAGTAGTCCGTGACCAGCGCGTCGGCCGCCAGGCACAGCTCCTCGACCGGGTCGTAGGAGGAGACGTCGATGATGCGGCCCGAGCGGCGCAGGCCGGTCAGCGGGGAGGCGGTGCCGGCGTAGAAGTAGTGGGCGCGCACCAGCAGCACGGTGTCCTCGCCGAGCCGGTCGGCGAGCGCGGCGAGGTCCAGGCGGGGGGTCCAGCCGGCCTCGTAGTCGCGGTGGGTGGGCGCGTAGAGGACGGCGCGGCGGCCCGGTGCGATGCCGAGCCGTTCGCGCACCGCGCGGATCTCGTCGGCGCCTGCGGTGTAGTAGACGTCGTTGCGCGGATAGCCGCAGTCCAGGGAGACGTACCGGGACGGGTAGGCGCGCTCCCACATCCGGGTGGTGTGGCTGTTGCTGGAGATGCTGTAGTCCCACTTGTCGACGCGCTCCAGCAGCGCCTGGAAGTCCAGGCCCTGCGCGGCGGCCGGGTAGGGCATCTGGTCCAGGCCCATGCGTTTGAGCGGGGTGCCGTGATGGGTCTGGACGTGGACCGCGTCGGGGCGTTTGACCACCGCGTTGGGGAAGTTGACGTTGTTGACCAGGTACTTGGCGGTGGCCAGGGTCTCCCAGTAGCGGCGGGTGCCGGGGACGACGTGGTCGGTGCCGGGCGGCAGCAGCGCCGCGTTCTCGGCGGTGACCACCCACACCGGGTGGATGTGCGGGGCGAGGTCGGCGAGCCTGGCCGCGATGGCGGCCGGATTGCAGGCGACCCCGCGGTTCCAGTAGGCGGCGAACACCGCCAGGTGCTCGTCGACGGGGCGGTGCAGGGCGCGGCGGTACTGCTCCTCGCGCAGCCGGGTGCCCAGGCGCCGGCCGCGGGTGCGCACCGCGGAGCGGACGGTGCGCCGGGCCCGGTTGGCGGCCTGGAAGGCGCGGTACCGGCGGTAGGCGCCCTCCTCCAGCAGGGCGCGGCGCACGCCCTCCGGCCCGGCGGGGCGGTGGTAGTCCCCGGGGCGCAGCCGGACGGCGGCGCGGGAGGCGCGCCGGAAGAACTCGCGGGCCACCTCCTCGGGCATGCCGCCGCGGGCGAAGGTGCGCAGCAGGTCCCGGACCATCACCTCGTAGAGCACGGACCGGGCGGCCGGGCGCTCGCGGGCGAGGCCGTGCAGCGACTCGTAGCGCCGGATCAGGGCGTAGCGCTGCTCGGGGGTGGGCGGCGGGAGGCTGGCCGGGCGGAGCCTGCGGTCCTCGTAGGCGGGGTGCGGCAGGCAGGCCAGGCGGTCGGCGAGCAGCAGCGCGGCGAGCGCGGCGTAGGCCTCGTCGTCGGTGTTGAGCCGTGTCTCGTGGGTGCGCCAGAAGTCGGTGCGCAGCACACGGGTGCCGAGCAGCGGGGTGAGCCGGAGCAGGAAGGCGTTGTCGTCGAGGGCGAGACCGGCACGGCCCCCGCGGACCAGCAGCGGCCCGTCCGGGGAGGGCAGCGACGAGGTGCGCCAGGAGCTGCGGACATGGTCCAGGAGCAGCACGTCCACGGTGTCCGGCAGCTCGGCGGCGCGTTCGGCGATGGTGCGGACGCTGCCGGGCGGCAGCCCGTCCTTGGAGTGCACGAAGAGCAGCCGGCGGCCGGTGGCGAGCCGGGCCCCGGCCGCCCGGGAGGCCGCGTCACCAGTGCCGTCGGGCAGGGGCAGCACCCGCAGCTCGGGCGCGTGCCGCGCGGCGGTCTCCTGTGCCCAGTCGCCGACGGCGGCCACGACGACCTCGACGCCGGCGAGGGGCTGGGCGGCGAGGGTGTCCAGCAGACCGGTGAGGTGGTCCTGGGTGTTCGGGCCGTGGACGATGACGCTGAGCTCGGGCATCGGGCGCTCCTCCGTCTCGCCGCCACACTGCGGGGGACTCCCCCTTTGGGTGATACGGGTCATATTGGCATCAATGCGACGAATGGGCTGCCCGGTGGGCGCCCCGCGGGGGAACGCGGGTGGGCCTCAGGAGGGAACGGCGGCCTGCGCGGGTTTGGCCGTGCCCGAGGTTCCCGCACTCCCGGAGGCCGCCGAGGGCTTGGGGGCCTTCGCGGGCTTCTTGGTGACGCCGTCGCCGGTGAACTTCTCGTACTCCCGGAGCACCTCGTCGGTCGGCCCGTCCATGCGCAGCTCGCCGCGCTCCAGCCACAGCACCCGGTCGCAGGTGTCCCGGATGGACTTGTTGTTGTGGCTGACCAGGAACACCGTGCCGGCCTGCTTGCGCAGCTCGCGGATGCGGGCCTCGGACCGCTTCTGGAACTTGCGGTCGCCGGTGGCCAGCGCCTCGTCGATGAGCAGCACGTCGTGGTCCTTGGCGGCGGCGATGGAGAAGCGCAGGCGGGCCGCCATGCCGGAGGAGTAGGTGCGCATCGGCAGGGTGATGAAGTCGCCCTTCTCGTTGATGCCGGAGAAGTCGACGATCTCCTGGTAGCGCGCCTTGATCTCCTCGCGGGACATGCCCATGGCGAGCCCGCCGAGGATGACATTGCGCTCGCCGGTGAGGTCCTTCATCAGGGCGGCGTTGACGCCGAGCAGGGAGGGCTGGCCGTCGGTGTAGATGCGGCCCCGCTCCACCGGGAGCAGACCGGCGACGGCCTTGAGCAGGGTGGACTTGCCGGAGCCGTTGGTGCCGATCAGCCCGATCGCCTCGCCCCGGTACGCCACGAAGGACACATTGCGCACAGCGTGCACCCGGCGCACCCCGGCCGCCTTCTCGGCCTGCTTGCGGCGCAGGATGCGGTTGAGGGCGGCGGTGGCGGAGCCGCGCCCCGCGCCGGTGCCGTTGACCCGGTAGACGATGTCGACGCCGTCGGCGATGACGGTGGGGATCCGCTCGCGTACGGTGTCCGGTGCGGTGTCAGCCACGGCCGTAGGTCTCCTCAGCCTTCCAGAAGTAGATGAAGCCGCCGATGCCGGCGAGCAGCGCCCAGCCGGTCGCGATCAGCCAGACGTGGTCGGGGAGCTGGTGCGCCCGGAAGCTGTCGATCAGGGCGAAGCGCATCAGGTCGATGTAGACGGCGGCCGGGTTGGCCTGCAGCACCGGGCCCACCCAGGACGGCAGTCCGTCGCCGTGCTTGGCGATGATGTGGTCGATGCTGAACATCACGCCGGAGGCGTACATCCAGGTGCGCAGCACGAACGGCATCAGCTGGGCGATGTCGGGGGTCTTGGCGCCGATCCGGGCGAGGATCATGGACACGCCCGCGTTGAAGGTGAACTGCAGCACCAGCGCCGGGATCGCCAGCAGCCAGGAGGCGGCTGGCGGCACGCCGAAGGCCAGCAGGATCACCGCCAGCGCCGCCATCGAGAACAGCAGCTGCTGCAGCTGCTGGAGGCAGAACGACAGCGGCAGCGCGGCGCGCGGGAAGTGCAGGGCGCGGACCAGGCCCAGGTTGCCGGATATGGCGCGGGTGCCGGCCAGCAGCGAGCTCTGCGTGAACGTCCACACGAACACGCCGGTGACCAGGAACGGCACGTAATCCGGGACGCCGTCCCGGGTCTGCATCAGCACGCCGAAGATGAAGTAGTAGACCGCCGCGTTCAGCAGCGGGGTCATCACCTGCCAGAGCTGGCCCAGCTTGGCCTGGCTGTACTGGGCGGTGAGCTTGGCCGTGGCGAACGCGGTGATGAAGTGCCGGCGCGCCCACAACTGGCGGACATAGCCGGGCAGCGAGGGGCGGGCGCCGCTGACGCTCAGGCCGTGACGGGCGGCGAGCGCCGCGAGGTCGTGCTCGGCGGCGGGGGCCGGCGCGGGGGCGGCCGGTGCGGGGGGTGGTGTGTGGAGGACCTGACTCACGTCCGCTGCTTTCGCTGGGGGCTTCTCGCTGGGCTTCGCTGGAGGAGGGGCATGAGGTGACGGTCACGCCACGTCGGGACGGGACCGTATCGTCGCAACGCGAGCGTAAGTCTGGTAAGCGTCGGAACGCAACCGTATCGTCGTAACGCCCCCGGCCCTATGCTTGGCGCGCATGACGACCAACGCCGACGAGCCGCAGCCGCGCCCCCGTCCGCGCCGCCGGGCACCAGCGGGGGCGGCGGTGCTGCGCGAGGACGTGACCCAGGCGATCCGCGCGGCCGTCTTCGAGGAACTCGCGGCGGTCGGCTACGCCCGCATGTCCATCGAGGGGATCGCGCGCCGCGCGGGCGTCGGCAAGACGGCGGTCTACCGCCGCTGGCGCTCCAAGCTGCACCTGGTCCTCGACCTGGTCTCCGCCCTCGCCGTCCAGGGCCTGCCCGTGCCCGACACGGGCTCCCTGGAGGAGGATCTGCGCCTGCTCTACGAGGTCTCCGCCCGTGCCCTGCGCCACCCGCTGGCCTCGCAGATCATCCCCGACCTCCAGGCCGAGGCGGCCCGCAATCCCGACATCGCGCAGGCCCTGCAGAAGGCGCTGCGCGAGGGCCAGAACTCGGTGGCCCGGGGCATCGTCACCGCGGCGGCCGCCCGCGGCGATCTGCGCCCCGGCCTCGACGAGGACCTCGCCCTGGATCTGATCTCCGGCCCCCTCTACTGGCGTTCGGTGGTCATCCGCGCCCCCGAGCTGCCGAAGGACTACCTGGCGTCCCTGGCCCGCGCCACCACCGCGGCGCTCAAGGCGCTGTAGCGGAACAACCGGTCAGGCGGGACGGGTCGAGCGGAGCCGGTCAGGCGGGACGGGTCGGGCGGAGCCGGTCAGGCGGGACGGGTCGAGCAGAGGCGGTCAGGCGGGACGGGTCGAGCGGAGCCGGTCATGCGGGACCGGCCAGGCGGGAGCCGGTCACGCGGGAACCGGCCAGGCGGGAACCCGTCAGGCAGAACCGGTCAGCCGCCGCAGCCGGGTGCGCAGCACCGAGGCGGCGCCGGACAGTCCGGGCGCCGCCCGCAGGGCCAGGGAGCCCGAGGTGGTGGCGTAGGGGCGGAGCAGGACCAGGCCGTGCCGGAGGCTCGGCACCGCGCCCCGCCGCAGCAGGCCGGGGCCGGTGAGGGCGTGGGCCGTGGTGGCGCGGGCCGCCCCGTCACGGAAGCGCAGCCGCAGATGCAGGTCCCAGGTGCCGGTGCCGAGGCGGGCCAGCCGGGCCGGGCGCAGGGCCGTCTGGGCGACCCAGGTGCCCCGGCCGGACGGCCGCAGCGGGACGGTGCGGCGCACCACCGCGCCGGCCACCTCCCGGTGGCGCCACTCCACCTCCACCTCCTCCGGCTCCGCACGCGCCACCCGCCCGTACAGCTCGTGCAGGCGCAGCCGCATCCGGGTGCCGCGCACGGTGGGCCGGAGCTCCGCGTCGACGGCCACCGGGAGCAGCCGCACCGGGCGGGTCAGCAGCCCCTCCAGACCGACCGCGGGCAGATCCGGCGACCAGCAGGGCGAGCCGTCCGCGGCGCGCGCGTACGGCGGGCACAGGCGGGCCGGGCGGGCGGCCAGCTCCGCCAGCCGGGGCAGGTCGCGCGGCTCGGGCGACATCAGGATCACCCGTCCGATCAGACGGCCGGGCGCGACCGGGTCCCGGGCCCAGTCGGCCGCGTCGTACTCGGCGAGGACGTCACGCGTGTGCGCCCACCACTGCCGGCGGTACTCCTCCTCGTGCAGCCCCAGCTCGCGTACGTACATGCGCAGCTCGTGGTCGAGGAACTTGGCCCGCGCCTCCCGGGCGAGCCGCTTGTGGCCGGCGCCCAGCAGGATGTCGTAGGCCATGCGGCAGGCGCGGGTGCGGGCCTGCCAGTTGGCGAGGCCGGCGCGGTCCAGCGAGATGGACAGCCGGCGTGCGGCGCGGCGTACGTGCCAGATGTAGACCCGGTCGGGGACGAGGGCGACGCGCGGGGCGGCGGCCCACAGGCGGGCGGTGAAGACGATGTCCTCGTAGGGGAAGCGGCCCTCGGGGAAGCGGACGGCGTGCTCGCGCAGGAACGCGGTGGAGCAGAGCTTGTTGACGCAGAGGGTGTCGCGGACCAGCCGCTGGAGCTGCGCCGGGCGTTCGACGACGGAGGGGGTGGCGTACAGCTCCGGCTCCCAGGGCACCTCGCGGCCCGACGGCAGCTCCCGCCGCACGCACAGCCCGGCCGCGACGTCCGCGCCCGCCCGGGCCGCCGCCGCCAGCAGGGCGTCCACCGCGCCGGGCGGGAGGACGTCGTCGCTGTCCAGGAACATGACGTAGGGCGCGGTGACTGCGTCCAGGCCGGTGTTGCGGGGCGTGCCGCAGCCGCCGCTGTTGACCGGGAGCCGGATCATCCGCAGACGCGGCTCGTGCTCGGCGAGCCGGGCGAGCAGGCCGGCGCTGCCGTCCGAGGAGCAGTCGTCCACGGCGATCACCTCGCGCACGGCCGGTCCCTGGCCGAGCGCCGAGCGCACGGCGTCGGTCACATGGGCGGCGTCGTCGTACCCGATGACGACGACGGCCACCTGGGCGGCGTGGTGGTCTTCCATGGCGTCCCTGGCGTCCCTGGGGGTGGCGGGCCGGTCATGGGACTTTTGCCCCTTCCGGGATGTTTCATCACGCTTCGGCGGTCACGGCCGTAGCCGCCGCCGCGTCCAGGGCCTCGGTGAGCCGGTCGAGGTCGGCGCGCAGCGACTGGATCCTGGCCGGGTCGAAACCGGTCGCGGCGGCGATCCGGCGGGGCACCTCACGGGCGCGCTCGCGCAGCGCGAGCCCCTCCTCGGTGGGCCGCACCTCCACCGACCGCTCGTCGTGCGCGCTGCGCTCCCGGCATACCAGGCCGGCCCCCTCCAGCCGCTTGAGCAGCGGCGAGAGCGTGCCGGAGTCCAGCCGCAGATGCTCCCCGAGCTTCTTCACCGGCAGGGTGCCGTGCTCCCAGAGCACCAGCATCACCAGGTACTGCGGGTAGGTGAGCCCGAGATCCTTCAGGATCACGCGGTAGACGCCGTTGAAGGCGCGGGAGGCCGCGTTCAGGGAGAAGCAGATCTGCTGGTCCAGACGGAGCCAGTCGTCGGCGGAGCTCGGTGTCATGCCTCCAGGGTAGCTCCCTGCGGGCTATTCAGTTGTGCGCAATCCAATTGCACCAAACTTAATTGTGTGCTCTACTCGAGGACGTCGCGCCGGAAGCGGCACGACGAAGGCCACCTGCTGTCGCCGATGCGACGCGCCCCGACGAGAGGATGGGTTCACCCATGGACGCGCTCTACACCGCCGTCGCCACCGCCACCCACGGCCGCGAGGGCCGCGCCGTCTCCTCCGACGGCAGGCTCGACCTCCAGCTGGGCATCCCGAAGGAGATGGGCGGCTCCGGTGAGGGCACCAACCCCGAGCAGCTGTTCGCCGCCGGGTACTCCGCCTGTTTCGCCAGCGCCCTCGGCCTGGTCGGCCGGGCCGCGAAGATCGACGTCAGCGACGCCGCGGTGACCGCCGAGGTCGGCATCGGCAAGCAGGGCGAGGGCTTCGGGCTCGCGGTGACGCTGCGCGTGGAGCTGCCGGAGAGCGTGGACGAGGCGACCGGCCGCAAGCTCGTCGAGCAGGCCCACCAGGTCTGCCCCTACTCCAACGCCACCCGCGGCAACATCCCGGTCGACCTCGTCATCGAGTAGTCGCCGGCGGCGTACGGGCGGTCGGGCGGCCGCCACGGAGCCACGGACGTACGGACGCGCACGACGACGGCGCCCCGCCGGTCACCGACCGGGCGGGGCGCCGCCGTGTGCCGCCGAGCGCTGCGGGAAAGGGCTCAGCAGTCGAACACCGACCAGCAGATGTCGTTGCGCAGCCGCTGGTCGTCGAGCACCAGCTCGCGGATCGCCTCCGGGAGTCGGTCGCGCTGCCACCGGCACTCGCGCCGCCCCGCGGCCTCGCTCTCCTCCTTCGGCACCGAGGCCCGCACCGCCTTGATCGCATAGGCGGCCGCGCCCAGCTCGTGCGCGGCGACATGCGCCACCACCGCTGCCTGGCCGGCGGCGTACGCGGCGAACCGGGGCGCGCCCCGCAGATCCCGGGCGGCGCCCATGGCATGACCGCCCGCGGCGCGCGCCTGCATCATCCTGACCTCGCCGCGCACCCAGGCGCGGGCGGCCTCGATCGCCTCGCGCGGCCGCGGGTCCTCGGGCCGGGCGGCCTCGAACAGGCCGAGCACGTGCTCCGCGCAGTCCGCCGCCCAGAGGGCGAGCAGATGGTGGTCCTCGTCGGTGAGGGTCCCGCCACGGCGGATCGTCACGAAGCGGGGGTCCCTGACCTTCGGGAGGATCACGATGGGGGCTTCCTTCCTGACGGCGTCCGCCCCGGTATCCAAACACTCCTCGGGTCCGGCCCGGAACCGGCGGCCGGTGCACTCCACAGGCGAGGGTCACCCCAGCCGGGCCAGCACCTCCCCGGTGCGTTCGCTCCAGGCCACCACCACGGCCTCCTCCGGCACCGGCTGCCGGGGCGTCAGCAGCAGCCAGCGCACCCGGTAGCGGCGGACGACGGCCGCGCGCCCGGCGCGGGTCGAGCCGGCCGAGAGATACGCGCGGACGTCGGACAGCCGCCGCTGCCGCTCCCGTTCGTCCAGGGCCGCGTCCGGCACGACGGGGGCGGCCAGATCGGCTCCGTACCCGGCGATGATCCGCCCGGCGTCACGGCCGTCGGTGAGCACCACCTCGCCGGGCCCGATGTGCCGTGCGGCCCACGCGTAGTCGGGCCAGCCCGGCGGCCGGTCGGATCCCACCGGGTCCAGGGCCCGCGGCACCACCGCCCCGCCCTGCACGGTCAGGAACCCCGCACAGGCCCCCGCCACCGCGGCACCGCCGAGCACCCGCCGCCACACCGGCCACGGCCGGGCGGCCGCCAGCTCCGCCGCGAGCGCGCACGGCAGCGCCACCAGCAGCAGCCCGAGCACGCCGGCCGGGACGTCGGCACCGCTGAACCAGCCGTACGCCGCCAGTGCACAGGCCGACCCGAGGAGCAGCACCAGCGGATCGCGCCAGGAGCCGCGCCGGGCCCGCAGCCACAGCGCGGGCAGCCCGAGCAGCAGCCCCGGCCAGAACCGGCCCCACAGCTCCGCGCGCGGAGTCTCGTACGGCCCGCCGGAGGGCGCCGCCGACAGGATGTCGAAGTACGGCCAGGACACCGCGACCAGCGCCCCCGTCACGCCTGCGAGCAGCCACCGCCCCACGACCGCGCCGGACCGGCCCCGCTGCCATCCGGCGACGAACGCGACCGCGCCCAGCGCCGCCGCCGCGCCCGTGATTGGGTGGACCAGCGCGATCAGCCCGTACAGCACGCCGAGGGCCGCGTACCCCGGCAGTCCGCGCAGCCCGCTCGGCCCCACATAGCGCACCGCCGCGTCGTCACGGGCCCGTTCGCCGGTGAGCGCCCAGGCCCAGAGGGTGAGCCCGGCCGCGCACACCGCCGGGTGCGAGAGGTCCGCCGTCAGCTGCAGCAGGCCGAGCCCGGCGGACCCCGGGGCCGGCCCGGTGCCCCACAGCAGGGTCAGCGCGGCCAGCGCCAGCACAGGCGCCCACGGACGGGGGCTCAGCACCCGCATCAGGCGGCCGGTTCCGGTGAGCAGCACCAGCAGGTTCAGCGGCCCGGTGAGCCGGACCAGCTCCCAGCCGCCCAGGCCCGTCAGCCGTGCGCCGGCACCCTGCGCCAGCGCCAACGGCGAGTAGGCGAGGCTGCCCGCGCCCGGCAGGTCCGCCGACGGATGCCGCGGATGCAGCAGATCCGCCCTCAGCCGCTCGACGGCCGCCGCCTGCAGTCCGGCGTCGCAGCACAGCGGCACCCGCCAGGACGCCAGCGACACCACGAGCCAGAAGACGAACCCGGCGGCCTGGTAGGGGGTGGGCCGCCAGGAACCGCCGCCGCGCAGCGCCGTGGCGCCGCTCGCGGTACGCCGCCGGAGCTGGGTGCCGGAGCTCATCGGGCGGTGGGGAGTCGGGGTGTGCGGGGCATTTGCCGTATGTTCCCGCGCAGGTCAACAGCGATGACGTCGGCTCACCTGATCGGGTGATGGGTGGTGGTGCGTCGCAGGGCGAGAGGGACCGGCGCTGGAGGTGCCCCGCTCAGCGGGCCGGCTCGACCGGGGCGCCCTGTGCCGGGACGGGCACCCGGCCGCCCCGCCGGACGCCAGGTGGACGGCCGGGACGGGGTGGGCCGCGACGAGCCGGAGGGCATGAGAACTCCCGGACAGGACAAGGCGATCGAGGGTGATCGGTGGGGGAACGGGGGAACGGGGGAACAGGGGGGCGGAGTGGAGGGTCAGACGTGCTCGGCGACGGGCCGCGGGGCGGCGGCGTGCTGCGGCGGCACCGTGGTCAGGCGCGGACGGTCGTGCGCGGCGGCCGCCGAGGGCGCCGGCCGGCGCTCCGGCAGCGGGATCGCGGGCGGCTGCTCGCTCTCGCCGAACACCACCCGGCGCACCACGCGTTCGGCGACCCGGCCGTCGTCGTGCGGGCAGAACCGGGCGCGGAACGCCGCCCGCAGCTGCGCCGAGCGCGAGCCGCGCCAGTGGCCGCTGGTGAAGACGTCGATCAGCTCGTCCTCGCTGTGCGTGACCGCCCCCGGCGGGAACGCGGTCACGTCCAGGTAGCTGCCGTGGATCTCCTCGTACGCCTCCCGGTCGGGGGTGTGCAGCACGATCGGCCGGTCCAGACCCGCATAGTCGGCCATCAGCGAGGAGTAGTCGGTGATCAGCGCGTCCGAGGCGAGGCAGAGGGAGGCCACGTTCGGGTGTGTGCTGACGTCCAGGACCCGGCCCGAGGCCGCCGGGCGCGGCGGGCCGGCCGGGCCGGGGATCCGGGCCAGGATCACGAAGCGCGGGCCCAGGCGGTGCACCACGCGCTCCAGGTCCAGCAGGCGGGGCTGGGTGCGGCGGTGCTCGCGGCGGGCCGGCGCGTAGAGGATCGCCACCGCGCCCGCGGGGATGCCCAGCGACTCGCGCAGCCGGGCCACGTCCGCCTCGGTCGCGGTGTACAGCCGGTCGGTGCACGGGCGGCCGTACTCCAGCACGGTGTAGCGGCCGGGGTGGACCCGTTCCCAGGTCAGCGTGGAGTGGCGGTTGGCGGAGACGACGAAGTCCCAGCGGCCGGCGTCCTTCAGGATGCGCGCGGCGTCGGCGCCGGGGGAGACGGCCGGGCGGTCGAGGAGGTCCAGGCCCCGGTGCAGCAGCGGGGTGCCGGTCCCGGTCTGCACCAGCACCTGGCCCCGGCGCTTGCGCAGACCGGGCTCGAAGCGGGTGTCGCTCACCAGGTACGCGGAGCGGGCGAGCGCGGTCCAGTAGGCGGCGGTGCCGGGGGCCAGACGGCGCGGGCCGGGCGGGACGGCGTGCGGGCTTTCGGGCTCGACCACCCAGGCGGTGCGGATGTGCGGGGCGTACTCGCGGAACGCGCACTCCAGCGCCCCCGGGTCGCCGCCGTGGCCCTCGCGGGAGGCGAACACCGCCCGGTCGGCGCGCAGCGGGAGCAGGCGCTGGACGTGGTAGTGCAGCCGGAGGGCGGCGGAGCGCAGGGCGCCGAGCAGCCGGCCGGTGAGCCGGGCCGTGCCGCGGCCGAGGGCGCGGGCCAGGCGCAGCATCCGGTGGGTGCGGTGCAGGCCGAAGCGGACCACGGCGTGGTCGATCCGCTCACGCGGCGGCAGGGGCACACCGGGGGCGCGGTAGCGGCGGTAGTGGGCGCGAGCCCGGCGCAGGAACAGGGCGCGCGAGCCGTGCGGCAGCCGCTCACGCCGGGAGTACACCGCCGTCAGATGGCCCACCATGCGGCGGAACAGCAGCGGCCGCCAGTGCGCCAGCTCCGGCCGCTGCTCCACGTACGCGAAGACCCGGTCGTACTGGCCGAACACGTCGAAGTGCCGCTCGCCGGCGGTGCACAGCAAGCTGCCCACCCGCCGGTGCCGGATGTGCACGCACACCCGGTCCAGGGTCGCCACCGTCCGCGCGGCCATCGGCACGGAGTACGCCCAGGGCACGTCCTCGTGGCAGCCGGGCGGGAAGCGGAAGCCCTCGCCCTCGAGGAACTCCCGCCGGCAGGCCTTGTTCCAGGCCACCGCGGGCAGGGTCAGCAGGCCCGGCCGGTCCTCGGCCCGGAACGGGGCCGGGCCGTGCTCGGTGAGCGGGGCGGACAGGGCCCGGTTGCGCACGGCCCGGCCGGACCAGTGGACGCGGGCGTGGTCGAAGACCAGCACGTCCGGCTCGTCGGTCTCCTTCAGCCGGTCGGCGATCGCCAGGAGGGCGTCGGGGGCGAGGGTGTCGTCGCCGTCCAGGAACAGCACATAGTCGCCGGCCGCCCGGTCCAGGCCGGCGTTGCGGGCCGGGCCGGGGCCGGTGTTCTCCGGCAGGTGCACGGGCCGTACGCGGGGGTCGCGGGCGGCGAACTCCTCGATCAGCGCGCCGCAGGCGTCCGGTGATCCGTCGTCGACGGCGATCAGTTCGAGGTCGGGGCAGGACTGGGACAGCACCGATTCCAGGCATGCGGGCAGATACGCCTGAACCTGGTACGCGGGGACGATGACACTGAACCTGGGCAACGGGCATCCATGGGTCGGCGCGGGCGTTCGGCGCTGTCGGAACGCTCACTGGGCCGTCCTGGTTACGCCGGCTGCGGCATCCGGGGGAATTCGGTCACCCGGAAGGGGCGGACTTGGAGGATCGTCCGCCCCTTCCGCCCTGTTGATGCCTCGTTCGGCTCTGCCGGTCCCCCGGCTCACTTCACGGCGCCCGCCATCACGCCGGAGACGAACTGCCGCTGGAACCCGAAGAACACGATCAGCGGGATCACCATCGAGATGAACGCGCCCGGCGCCAGCACCTCGATGTTGCTGCCGAACTGCCGCACCTGCGAGGTCAGCGCCACCGTGATCGGCTGGCTGTCCGAGTCGGTGAAGATCAGCGCGACCAGCATGTCGTTCCACACCCACAGGAACTGGAAGATGCCGAGCGCGGCGATCGCCGGCCCCGCGAGCGGCATCACGACCCGTACGAACAGCCGCAGTTCACCGGCGCCGTCCAGACGGGCCGCCTCCAGCAGCTCCCGCGGGATCTCCGCGAAGAAGTTCCGCAGCAGGAACACCGCGAACGGCAGACCGAAGCCGACGTGGAAGAGGATCACGCCGGTCAGCGAGCCGAAGATGCCAAGATTGCCGAAGAGTTCGGCGACCGGCAGCAGGGCCACCTGCACGGGGACGACCAGCAGCGCCACCACGCCCAGGAACCACCAGTCCCGGCCGGGGAACTCCATCCAGGCGAAGGCGTACCCGGCGAGGGCGCCGATCACCACCACCAGGACGGTCGCCGGCACGGTGATGTACACCGTGTTGAGCAGCGAGTCGGTGATGTCGTCGTTCCTCAGCAGGGCCTCATAGGCGCCGAAGGTGAGCTGCGAGGGCTCGGTGAACACGTTCCACCAGCCGCTGGCGGCCATCTCCTCGGGCGCGCGCAGACTCGCCAGCAGCAGGCCGATCGTCGGGACCAGCCAGAACAGCCCGACCACGATCAGGAACACCCGGACGAACCCGCCGCTGACCCAGCCGGCGATCCGGGACCCCAGCGACTGCTCGGCCCTGACCGCCTGCACGGGCGGCGCGGCCGCCTTGGTGACACTCCCGGCGCCGGCACTCATCGCCGCACCTCCCGCCTCAGCCGTCGGATGTTGAACCACATCACCGGGATCACCAGCAGCAGCAGGAACACCGCGATGGCGCTGGCGATGCCCGGCTGGTCGGCGGCGAAGCCCTGCCGGTACAGCTCCAGCGCGAGGACGTTGGCGTCGTCCTGCGAGGAGCCGGGCGCGATGATGAAGACCAGGTCGAACACCTTCAGCACATTGATCATCAGGGTGACGGTGACCACCGCGAGGACCGGTGCCAGCAGCGGCACGGTGATCCGCCGGAACACCTGCCACTCGTTGGCGCCGTCCACCCGCGCGGCCTCCAGCAGGTCCCGCGGCATGCCCGCCAGTCCGGCCGCGATCAGCACCATCGCGAATCCGGCCCACATCCAGATGTAGGAGCCGATGATGGCCGGTGTGACCAGCGACGGGCCGAGCCAGTCGAGGCCGTTGTACGGCTCCTTGAAGTTCTCGGCGGGCAGCCTGAGTTGCGCCCCGTCGGCCTTCGCGGACAGGGAGAAGGTGCCGTCGTCGCCGGCGGTGGCCGTCTCCACCACCTTGCCGTCCTTCACGGCCTCGATCTTCATCCCGGCGTAGCCCAGCTCGGAGGCGTCGATGCCGTTGAGCGTGCCGACGCCCTTGCCGCGGGTGAAGTCCTGCCAGGTCGTGCCGGTGATCCGGCCCTCCTCCGGCTCCGGCGCCGCCGCCCGCTCGGCGTCGTCCGGCATCAGATCGGGGGCCACCCCGACCATCGGCAGCGACACCGTCTCGCCCACGCTGACCGTGCCTTTGGTGATGAAGGCGCCGCCGCCCGCCGGCTGCAGCGGCGACTCACGACCCGGATGCGCCTTCGGGAACGCGGAGGACTGGGCGAAGGTGTCGTGCACCCCCACCCACACCGCGTTCGCCACGCCCTTGTCCGGATCCTGGTCGTACACCAGCCGGAAGATGATGCCCGCGGCCAGCATGGAGATCGCCATCGGCATGAAGACGACCAGCTTGAACGCCGTGCCCCAGCGCACCTTCTCGGTCAGCACCGCGAAGATCAGACCGAGCGCGGTCGCGATCGTCGGCGCGAACACCACCCAGATGACGTTGTTCTTCAGCGCCGTGCGGATGCCGTCGTCGGTGAACAGCTGCTGGTAGTTGTCGAACCCGGCGAAACCGTCGCCGGACTGGTCGTAGAAGCTGCGGATGACGGAGTACCCGATCGGGTAGACCACGAGCGCACCGAGCAGCACCAGGGCGGGCAGCAGGAACAGCGCCGCGACCGTTCTGCGGGTGCCGGTGACGCTCTTGCGCGACTTGGGAGAGGCAGGGGCCGGTGCCTTGACCCCTGCCGCCGTGTCCGACGCCATCGCCGGATCAGTTCCCGTACGCCGCCGCCGCGTCGGCCTCCAGCCGCTGCTGGGTGCCCGCGACGTCCTTCGGGTTCTTCAGGAAGTCCTGCAGCGCCTTCCACTCGCCCTTGCCGGGCGTGCCGCCGAAGGCCTGCGGGGCCTGGTCGGACATGTCGAAGCGGAAGTCGTCGCCCGCGTCGACGAGCGCCTTGGCCATCTTCTGCTGGACCTCGTTGGGATACGCCGAGTTGGGCACGTTCTTGTTCGGCGACAGGTAGCCGCCGAGCTTCGCCTGGATCTGGGCCGCGTCCGGCGAGGCGAGGAACGTCACCAGCGCCTGCGCCGCCTTGGAGTCCTTCAGGATCACCGCGGCGTCACCGCCGGACACCACCGGCGGGGTGTCGCCGACCGCCGGGAAGGGGAACACCTTCGCGTCCGTGCCGATCTTCGCGCCCGCCTCGGTGATGTTGACCTGGGCGAAGTCGCCCTCGTAGACCATGGCCGCCTTGGGCTGGTCGCCGCCGGTGAAGGTCTGGGTGACCGAGTTCGGGAAGTCGGTCTGCAGGGCGCCGCGCGCCACGTAGTCCTTCTTGCCCCAGATCTCGGCCAGCGTGGTCAGGGCCTGCTTCACCGAGGGGTCGGTCCACTTGATCTCGTGCTTGGCCAGCTGGTCGTACTTCTCCGGGCCGGCCTGGGAGAGGTAGACGTTCTCGAACCAGTCGGTCAGCGTCCAGCCCTCGGCGCCGCCGACGGAGAACGGGGTGACACCCGAGTCGTACACCGTCTGCGCGGCGGTGAGCAGCTCGTCCCAGGTCTTGGGCTCCGAAGCGCCCGCGTTCTCGAAGACCTTGGCGTTGTACCAGATCAGCGACTTGTTGGCGGCCTTGTAGTAGACGCCGTACTGCTTGCCGCCGACCTTGCCGATGTCCTGCCAGCCCTGCGAGTAGTTCTCGCCCAGCTCCTTCATCGCCGCGTCGCCCAGCGGCTTGGCCCAGCCCTTGTCCACGGCCTGCTTGATGGCGCCGGGCTGCGGCAGCATCGCGACGTCCGGCGGGGCGCCGCCGGCCACCTTCGAACCGAGGAAGTTGATGATCGGGTCCTGCGCCGGCACGAAGGACACCTTGGCGCCGGTGCGCTTCTCGAACTCCGCCAGGACCTTCTTGAAGTTGTCCTGCTCGGCGCCGGTCCACACGGCGGCCACCTCGAGGGTCTCGCCGTCCAGCTTGGGGAGGGTGACGTTGGTCCGGGCCTTGTCGCCGCCCTCGTTCTTGCCGCCGCCGTCGTCGCCGCCTCCGCACGCGGTGAGCGAGACCGCCAGCACACCCGCCGCGAGGGCGGCGGCCGTCCGTGTGGCTCTGCGCGTGCGGGGGGCCGCCGTGGGGTTCTCAGGCGACCTGCGTATCCGGATGATCCTGCTCGCCTTGCGCATGACTGCCCCGTTCTTCGTTCCTCGTCGAACGTCGAGCGCTGTCCCGTGCGCTCTGGTCTACGCCCGGCGGGTCGGGTCGGCAAGAGTGCGTCAGGTGTCAAGTCCGCGATCGTGATTGTGTCGTGACAGCAATGCGGCGGGCCAGTACGGGAGTTACAGAAGTGACGGGACTTCGGCTGCCGAGACCTCGCGGGCGGCACGCTCCAACGCGCTGGCGAGCAGGGCCAGATCGGTCGGCCCGTTGCCGAGCTCGCGGACCGGGCGCCGGGTGGGCGGGTCGCCCATGCGGTGCCACTCCAGCGGGACGACGGTGGGGCGCAGCGTCGCGGTGCGCGGGATGCGTCCGGTCACCCGGCCGCCCTGGAACACCGTCACCCGGCCGTCCGCGCACGCCAGTCGGCCGCGTCCCGGTGCCGGTTCGTCCGGGCCGGTGGCGGGCGCCTCGAGCGTGATCCGCAGCCGGGCCCGCCGCGCCGGCTCCGTCTGCGCCGTACGGGGGCAGGGGGCCGTGGCCGCCACCAGGTGCACCCCGAGCCGTTCGCCGTCGCGCGCCACGGCCTCCAGCGCCCGCATCACCGACCCGGCGGCGGGCCGCCCCGGTGAGCCGAGCGCGGGGGAGACCAGCGCGTCCAGGTCGTCCACCACCACGACCAGCCGGGGCAGCGGCGGCGCCCCCTCGGCCCTGCGCCGGGCCGCGCCCGGCCGCAGCCGCAGGGTGGAGCTCGGCGGGGTGTCCAGATCGCCCTCGCGCTGGGCGACCATGCGGTCCGACAGCTCCCGTCCGGTGTGCCACTCCGTGAAGTCGGAGCGGCCGAGCAGTTCCGCGCGCCGCTTCAGCTCGGCGGTCAGCGACTGGGCGAACTCCCGCATCCGCACCGGGTCGTTGGCGGCGAGGTGGGTGGTGACGTGCGGTACGTCCGTGCACACCCGCAGGCCCTCGCCGTGCCCGGCGGCGTCCGGGGTGCCGGCGCCCCGGCCGTCGATCAGCACCAGGCCGAGCCGGTCGGGGCGTTCGGCGGCGGCCAGCGAGGCGACCACCGCGCGCAGCAGCTCGGTACGGCCGCTGCCGGGCGGGCCCTCGATCAGCAGATGCGGCCCGTCGGCGGCCAGGTCGGCGGCGACCGGGCCGCGCTCCCCGGCGCCCAGCACGGCGGTCACCCGGCCGCCCAGTGCCTTGGTGTCGTCGGCGGCGTCGGCCCAGCGCGCCATCAGGGAGGCCGGGGTGGCGCGGGCCAGGCCCAGCTCGTCCAGCAGGCGGGCGGACCTGGGCAGCGGCGCGGTCACCCGCGGCTGCCGGTCGCCGGGCGCGGCCTCGGTGCGCAGCGGGGCGAGGGCGCGCGCGAACCGCTCGGCCCAGGCGGCGGAGACCGCGTCGACCGTGGCGAGCGTGCCGTGCCCGACCGGACCCGGATCCGTGCCCGGACCGGTGCGGGCCACCCGCAGCAGCCGCAGGGCGGTCGCCACGTCCCCGCTGAGCAGCGCGACGGCACCGCACTCCCGGAACGCCGGCGCCACCGCGCAGGCCGCCTCGTACGTCCTGGCCACCGGCGAGGCGGGGGAGGCGGGAGGTGTCTCGGCGAGACACACCACATGGATCCCGGCCCGCGGCCCCTCCACGGCGAGCCGCGCGACCGCCTCGCGCACATCGGCGCCGCCGGGGTCGCCGTCGACCACCAGCACGCTGTAGAAGCCCTGAGGGCCGTCTTCCTCGTCCCGGGCCCAGGAGGGGCGCCGGGGGGTGCCCGAGGGCGGCGGGACGTGCGCGGGGTCGTCCAGGCGGCGCAGCAGCTCCTCGGTGCGGGCCGTGGCCTGCTCCCGGTCGTGCGCGAGGAGCAGCCGGCAGTCCTGGCCGTGCCCGGGGCGCAGATGCGGCAGCCAGCCCAGCCAGGACCACTCGGCGGTGCGCTCGGCCAGGGGGCGGGAGCGGTCGGCGGCGATCAGCACGATCTCGAGCGTGTCGGGGGAGTGCAGCGCGGCCAGCTGCGCCAGCACGGCGCGGGCCAGCCCGGCGAGCCGCTCGCGCGGACCGGCCAGGCCCAGGTCGCCCACCTCGCGCAGACCGGCCGTCACCGGCACGGCGGGCAGCAGCCGTCCCGAGCCGCCCGGTGCCGCCCGGTCCGCCGTCCCGAGCCGCACGGCCAGCGCCTCCGGGTGCCCCGGCTCGCGCTCCCACAGACGGGGTCCGGGGCCCAGCGCGGTGAGCAGCAGCGCGGCCGGGTCCGGCCAGGTCTCTCGTTCCCCGGCCGGTTCGGGCGCGTGCTCGGCGCCGGTGGCCTCCTCGGGCGCCTGCGGCTCACCGGCCGCCGCCCGCCCTCCGGCCAGCCGCCGGGCCCAGGCGGTTATGCCGCCGCGCCTGCGCGGGGCGGCGGGGGCCGGGGCCGGGGCCGTGCCCGTCGTCGCGGTGGTGCGGGCGGCGGGGCTGCCGGAGTGGGTGTCGTTCCGGGTGCCGGTGGCGGGGGCGCCTGCGGGCGGGTGTCCGGGATCCGCGGTGTGTTCGTCGACGGCATGGGGCCGGCCCGTGTACGTGCCGGTCCCGCTCCCGGTGGCCTCCCGCGGGTCGGCGGGGTGACCGGCGGGCCCGCCGAAGCCGTGCGGAGCCTCGGCGCCCAGGGCCGTCCCCTCCGGGGCCCGGTCGTGCCGTGCGCCTCCGGGGACCGGGGTACCGGCGTCCGGGCCCTGCTCCGTCCGCCCGGAGACCCGGCGGCCCTTCGGCGGGCGCGGGGGCTCGGGGCGGGACTCGACGTCCGGGGCGCCGCCCTGGGGCGGGACCTCGGACCGGACGCCCGGGATGCCGGTGGCGTGGCGGGTGGGGCCCTCGGGGGCCCCGGTTCCGTGCGGGCCGTGCGGGCCGTGCGGGCCGTGCGGCCCGCCGACGCGGACATGGCCCTCGCTGTCGGGGGTCGTGGGCGTACGGGCCGCCGGGCCCTCGGACGGGGTGAGGCGCAGCGCCGACTCGCCTATGCGCAGCAGGGCGCCCGGAGGGAAACGGACCGGGCGCTGCCCCACGCGCCGTCCGTCCAGCGTGGTGCCGTTGGTCGAGCCCAGGTCGGCGACCGAGACCCGGCCGTCCGGGGCGACCGTGACCGCGCAGTGCAGCCGGGAGACGTCCGGGTCGTCCAGTGCCACGTCGGCATCGGCGGAGCGCCCGATGCGGATCTCGCCGCCGTGCAGCAGATGCACCCCGCCCGCGTCGGGACCGGCGACCACATGGAGCCGGGTCGGGGCGTCGTCCAGCTCGGGATGCGGCTCGGGCACCCCGGGGGCGCCCACGGCCAGCACCGCGCCGTCGATCAGCGGCGGCTCGCCCAGGGTGCAGCGCTGGGCGTCCAGCCGCTGCTCGCCCGCGTACAGCACGGGGGCGCCCGAGGAGCCCTCACCGCCGGGGACCGCGGAGGCCAGCGCCGAGGCGACCGCGGCCAGCGCCGTGCCCGCGGGCGCCGTGACCAGCACGTCGCGGCGTGTGACCCGGTCCCGCGCGGAGGCGGCCGGACCCAGCGGGTCTACGACGGTCAGCCGGATCTGCATCGCCGTCAGCGGTCCCTTCTGCGCGGGCGCGGAAAAGCCCCCCACCCCGCACGAGCACGTCGGCCAGTACTGCCCCGCATCCTCGCACCTGACACCGACAACGCGCCCGCCGCTCCGCAACAAGTGATCTTGATTGGTCGGCTCTGCCCGCAAAAGTGCCTGGCAACGGCGGCCTGGGCGCCCGATTGAGATCGGTCACGTCCGTTTTCGGCAACCGGGAGACCGAGGTGAGCGTCTTTCTTTCGAACAGACGCGGGATCGTGTACGTAAGACCCACAGAATGACGACTGCCCGGTCTCGCGCACCTCGGCACTAGAGTGGGTCGGACGGCAAGAAGGCAAGGCAAGCAGCAGGGAGCGCGTGACGTGCGGCCAGTCGGCAGCAAGTACCTCCTCGAGGAGCCGCTCGGTCGCGGCGCCACGGGCACCGTATGGCGTGCGCGCCAGCGGGAGACCGCGGGTGCCGAGGCGGCCGTGCCCGGACAGCCCGGCGAGACCGTCGCGATCAAGGTCCTCAAGGAGGAGCTCGCGAACGACGCCGATGTGGTGATGCGCTTCCTGCGGGAGCGCTCCGTGCTGCTCCGGCTGACCCATCCCAACATCGTCCGGGTCCGCGACCTGGTGGTCGAGGGCGACCTGCTGGCGCTGGTCATGGACCTCATCGACGGTCCCGACCTGCACCGCTACCTGCGCGAGAACGGCCCCTTCACGCCGGTCGCCGCCGCCCTGCTCACCGCGCAGATCGCGGACGCGCTCGCCGCCAGCCACGCCGACGGCGTGGTCCACCGCGACCTGAAGCCGGCCAACGTCCTGCTCAAGCAGGAGGGCGACCGGCTGCACCCGATGCTCACCGACTTCGGCATCGCCCGCCTCGCCGACTCGCCCGGCCTCACCCGCACCCAGGAGTTCGTCGGCACGCCCGCGTACGTCGCGCCCGAGTCGGCCGAGGGCCGCCCGCAGACCTCCGCCGTGGACATCTACGGCGCCGGCATCCTGCTGTACGAGCTGATCACCGGCCGCCCGCCGTTCTCCGGCGGCTCCGCGCTCGAGGTGCTGCACCAGCACCTGAGCGCCGAACCGCGCCGGCCCTCCACCGTCCCCGACCCGCTGTGGACGGTCATCGAGCGCTGCCTGCGCAAGAACCCCGACGAGCGCCCCAGCGCCGAGAACCTCGCCCGCGGCCTGCGCGTCGTCGCCGAGGGCATCGGCGTGCACGCGAGCACCGCGCAGATCGCCGCCGCCGAGAACGTCGGCGCGCTGCTCATGCCCGACCCGGCCCCCGCGCCGGTGCCCGGCACGCCCGGCTCGTCCGGGGACGCCGATCCGACGCAGGTGCTGCCGCAGGGAGCCGGCTCCTACGACCCGAACGCCGCGACCAGCGTGCTGCCGCAGACCGGCGACCCGTCCGGCCCCTCCGGTCCGTCCGGCGCGGCCGACCCGACGGCCGTCATGCCTCCGGTGCCGCCGGGGCCGCCCGGCGGCCAGGCGCCCGGGCCCGAGGAACCGCACCCCTGGCAGACCCAGCTGCGCGCGGCCCGCGACCGCAACGAGCAGACCCAGGTCCAGTACCTCGACCCCAGCCAGGACCCGCTGCGCCGCCGCCCCCAGCGGCAGGTCGCCCGGCCTCAGCAGCCGCCGCAGCGGCGCCCCCAGCAGCCGCCGGCCGGCTACGGCTACCCGCCCCAGCCGCAGCGCTACGCCACCCCCCAGCCGCCCGCGCCGCCCCAGCCGCAGCCCCAGCGGTACGCGCCGCCGCCTGCGCCGGAGCCCCAGCGGCCCCGGCGCGAACCCCGGCCGCCGCGGCAGCGCAGCGCCAACCCGATGCGGATCCCCGGCCTCGGCTGCCTCAAGGGCTGCCTGTTCACGCTGGTCATCCTGTTCGTCGCGGGCTGGCTGATCTGGGAGCTGAGCCCGCTGCAGGAGTGGATCGGCACCACCAAGGGCTACTGGGACCAGCTCACCGACTGGGTCGGCACCGTGACCGGCTGGATCGAGGACCTCGGCGGCTCCGGCACGAACGATCCGGCGGCCTGAGCGCCGACGGCGTGTTTGCTGATTTGTCGACATCCAGCAGGTGATTTCCGTCTCTGCGGTGAAGCCAGGCTTCCCGGACGCGTAGTTTTAGCGACAACACGCGTCGGTAGGAGCAGTCTTGGCACGGAAGATCGGCAGCCGGTACACCGCCCACCAGATCCTCGGGCGGGGCAGCGCCGGCACGGTGTGGCTGGGCGAGGGCCCCGAGGGGCCCGTCGCGATCAAGCTGCTGCGGGAGGACCTCTCCTCCGACCAGGAGCTGGTCGGCCGCTTCGTGCAGGAGCGCACCGCGCTGCTCGGTCTGGAGCATCCGAACGTCGTCTCCGTCCGCGACCTGGTGGTCGACGGCAACGATCTCGCGCTGGTGATGGACCTGGTCCGCGGCACGGACCTGCGCACCCGCCTGGACCGGGAGCGCAGGCTCGCCCCGGAGGCGGCGGTGGCCATCGCGGCGGACGTCGCGGACGGGCTGGCGGCGGCGCACGCGGCGGGGGTGGTGCACCGGGACGTCAAGCCGGAGAACGTCCTGCTGGACATGCAGGGCCCGCTCGGCCCCGGCGGCTCGCACCGGGCGCTGCTGACCGACTTCGGGGTGGCGAAGCTCATCGACAACCCGCGCCGGACCCGCGCGACGAAGATCATCGGCACGCCCGACTACCTGGCGCCGGAGATCGTGGAGGGGCTGCCGCCGCGCGCCTCGGTCGACATCTACGCGCTGGCCACGGTCCTGTACGAGCTGCTGGCGGGCTTCACGCCGTTCGGCGGCGGACACCCCGGGGCGGTGCTGCGCCGGCACGTCACGGAGACGGTGGTGCCGCTGCCCGGGATCCCCGACGAGCTGTGGCAGCTGCTGGTGCAGTGCCTGGCGAAGGCGCCGGCCTCGCGGCTGCGGGCCTCGGAGCTGGCGGCGCGGCTGCGGGAGCTGCTGCCGCTGCTGGCGGGGATGCCGCCGCTGGACGTGGACGAGCCGGACGTGGAGCCGGTGCGGGAGGAGGACGGCGAGCCGGAGGAACCGGTGCCGTCGGCCGGGCCCGTGCGCAGGGGAGCCGTCCCGCTGGTGCCGGGTGCCAGGCCCTCCGACTCCAACCGGGACACCCACACCTCCATGCGGGTCCCGGCTCCCGACGAACTCGCCGGCGGCGCCCACGGCACGGCCCGGGCCCCTCGAGCGGCCGGCGCCCCCCGCCCCGGCTCCGCCCGCAACCGCACCACCACCCGCCGCCGACGCCTCACCCTGGCAGCCTGCACCGTGGCCCTTGTCACCGCGGTGGGCGTAGGCACCTGGCTGGCCACCTCCAGCGACGAGGACGCCCCACCCCCACAGGACACCAAAAACTCCGCCCCCACCTCCCCGTAACCTGCACGGGCACCGCCCCTCGCCCTCCCGCCACCTTTGCCCACCCGCACCGCCCGACCCGGTATCTCGATGGGCTTCCCCGCGACCCGAAGTACGTGGCGACCCGCCGCGCTCGCGTGCACATGGAACGGGTCACCGTGCACGTTCAGGCGTGCGCTGTGCAGCGGGCCGAGTCGGGCGGGTGGGTGGGAAAAGGGCGGGACCAGTAGGTGACCGGGAGCCGGGGGCGGGTGCACAGTGGGCGGAGGCAGGGTGCGGGGAGCCGTTACGCTGGAGGTGTGGCAGTCGTCGACGTATCCGAAGAGCTCAAGTCCCTCTCCTCGACCATGGAGTCGATCGAGGCCGTCCTGGACCTCGACAAGATGAGGGCAGAAATCGCCGTGCTCGAGGAGCAGGCGGCCGCGCCGTCCCTCTGGGACAACCCGGAAGAGGCGCAGAAGATCACCAGCAAGCTCTCCCACCTCCAGTCCGAGGTCAGGAAGGCTGAGGCACTGCGAGGCCGGATCGACGACCTCGCCGTGCTGTTCGAGATGGCCGAGGAGGAGGACGACCCGGACACCCGCGCCGAGGCCGAGGCCGAGCTCGCCGAGGTGAAGAAGGCCCTCGACGAGATGGAGGTCCGCACCCTCCTCAGCGGCGAGTACGACGCCCGCGAGGCGCTGGTCAACATCCGCGCCGAGGCCGGCGGCGTCGACGCCGCCGACTTCGCCGAGAAGCTCCAGCGCATGTACCTGCGCTGGGCCGAGCAGCACGGCTACAAGACGGAGCTCATCGAGACCTCGTACGCGGAGGAGGCCGGCATCAAGTCGACCACCTTCGCCGTGCGTGCCCCCTACGCCTACGGCACCCTCTCCGTCGAGCAGGGCACCCACCGCCTGGTGCGCATCTCGCCCTTCGACAACCAGGGCCGCCGCCAGACGTCCTTCGCCGGTGTCGAGGTGCTCCCCGTCGTCGAGCAGTCCGACCACGTCGACATCGACGAGTCCGACCTGCGCATCGACGTCTACCGCTCCTCCGGCCCCGGCGGCCAGGGCGTGAACACCACCGACTCGGCGGTGCGCATCACGCACATCCCCACCGGCATCGTGGTCTCCTGCCAGAACGAGCGCTCGCAGATCCAGAACCGCGCCACCGCGATGAACGTCCTCCAGGCCAAGCTGCTCGAGCGGCGCCGCCAGGAGGAGCAGGCCAAGATGGACGCGCTCAAGGGCGACGGCGGCAACTCCTGGGGCAACCAGATGCGTTCGTACGTCCTGCACCCGTACCAGATGGTCAAGGACCTGCGCACGGAGTACGAAGTCGGCAACCCCGAGGCCGTGTTCAACGGCGAGATCGACGGCTTCCTCGAGGCCGGAATTCGCTGGCGCAAGCAGCAGAGCAAGTAAGCTCCGCGGCGGGCGGACCACCGCGCACGCCGCTTTGTCGACAAGGCAACTGCCGCCCGACGGGCGGCAGTTGCCTTTCTCGTTGCCGCTCCCGCACCCCGGATGTCTGGGTTTTACATCACACTCACAGCTTCGTCGTTCGGCAAAGCGCCCGTTCCAGGACATCGCGCACGCAACGCCCTTGACGTCCTTTTGAAAACTGGGAAGGGTGAAACGCGGCATGCGTATCTCTGGGGCGCATGTGAACCGGGGGGAGTTTCTGCACTGTCACCTCCGTCGATCACGGCCCCCGAGCGCCGCCTCACTGACGATGAGCTACTGGGGGTAGCAACCACATGACCAAGAAGACGCGGATCCGTGTCGCACGGATCGCGGCCGGTGCCGTGATCGCGGCCGGCGCCTCGCTGACCGCCGCCGGTGCGGCCTCCGCCCTCGACATCGGCGTGAGCGCCGGTGTCAACGAGGAGGGTGTCGGCGTCGGCGTGGGCCTCGGCGAGGAGGAGCCCACCGAGGAGCCCACCGCGCCGGAGGACCCGCCCACCACCATTCCCGAGGATCCCACCGAGGAGCCGACGGAGCCGGAGGATCCCACCGAGGAGCCCACCGAGCCGGAGGAGCCGACTCAGGACCCGACCGAGCCGCAGGAGCCCACCGAGGACCCCGGCACCCCGGATGACGGCAACGGCACCGGCGGCAACGGCGTCGACCCCGACGGCGGCGCGTCCGCCCAGGAGGAGGGCTCGTCCTCCCTCACCGACACCGGCGAGGAGGCGCCCGCCGCCTCGGCGCAGGGCAACGGCAAGGAGCTCGCCGAGACCGGTGCCGCCGAGACGACCTTCCTGGTCATCGGCGCCGCCACGATGATCGCCGGTGGCATCGGCTTCCGCGTGCTGCCGCGCGTGATGGCCGGCCGCGGCGGTGCCGCCGCCTGACGGTGACGGCCCGCGTACGGAGCGTACGCACAGGCGGCACAGAGGGGCTCGGAGCGCAGATGGCGCTCCGAGCCCCTCGGGCGTTCGAGTGCCTGCTTCGAGTCGGTGCGGCGGCTGTCGGCTACGTCACACGGTCTGGTGGGCGAGCAGCGCCAGCGCCGCCACCAGGACCGCGAGGAGCGCGATCAGCGTCATCGGGTTCAGACCCGCGAAGAAGTTCTCCTGCTGCAGCCGCTCGCGGTTGGCGCGGCACACCGGGCACCGGCCCTCGTTCACGGGCGCTGCGCAGTTCGCGCACACCAGCCGGTCGTACGTCATGCGCTCGCCCTCCTTAGACCGGTTCCCTGCAGTCAACGCCCGCGGCGGTGCGAACGTTCCCCTTCCACTGTGCCAGGTTCCCGCGGAGCATGCGCCGGACGCCCACCAAAGGGGGGCTTGACAGAGGTCCGGCGGCGGCATCGGACACCGGACAGTCCCCACAAAACACACAAGCCTCGCGCAACCCCCGTCGGTGACTGCGGTCCGGGTTCCGCTTCGCGTATGGTCACGCTCATCTACCCCCGGCGACCCGTGGTGCATCCGTGATCCGATTCGACAATGTCTCCAAGGTCTACCCAAAGCAGACCCGCCCCGCACTCAGGGATGTGTCCCTGGAAGTGGAGAAGGGCGAGTTCGTGTTTCTCGTGGGATCCTCCGGCTCCGGAAAGTCCACCTTCCTGCGGCTGATCCTCCGCGAGGAGCGGGCCAGCCACGGACAGGTGCACGTCCTGGGCAAGGATCTCGGCCGCATCTCCAACTGGAAGGTGCCGCAGATCAGGCGCCAGCTGGGGACGGTCTTCCAGGACTTCCGCCTGCTGCCGAACAAGACGGTCGCCGAGAACGTCGCCTTCGCGCAGGAGGTCATCGGCAAGTCCCGGGGCGAGATCCGCAAGTCCGTGCCGCAGGTGCTCGACCTGGTCGGGCTCGGCGGCAAGGAGGACCGCATGCCCGGTGAGCTCTCCGGCGGTGAGCAGCAGCGCGTGGCGATCGCACGAGCCTTCGTCAACCGGCCCAAACTGCTCATCTGTGATGAACCCACCGGCAACCTCGACCCGCAGACGTCCGTCGGCATCATGAAGCTGCTCGACCGCATCAACCGGACGGGCACCACCGTGGTGATGGCGACGCACGACCAGAACATCGTGGACCAGATGCGCAAACGCGTCATCGAGCTGGAGAAGGGCCGCCTCGTGCGCGACCAGGCACGCGGCGTCTACGGCTACCAGCACTGACCGACCGGCTCCACGGAAAGGCTTGACCAGACGCCATGCGCGCCCAGTTCGTTCTGTCGGAGATCGGTGTGGGTCTCCGCCGCAATCTGACGATGACCTTCGCCGTCATCGTCTCCGTAGCCCTGTCGCTCGCCCTGTTCGGCGGGTCGCTCCTGATGAGCGACCAGGTCAACACCATGAAGGGCTACTGGTACGACAAGGTCAACGTCTCGATCTTCCTGTGCAACAAGAACGACGCCGAGTCCGACCCCAACTGCGCCAAGGGCGCGGTGACCGAGGACCAGAAGAGCCAGATCAAGGCCGATCTGGAGAAGATGTCGGTGGTCGACACGGTCACCTACGAGTCGCAGGACGAGGCGTACAAGCACTACAAGGAACAGTTCGGCGACTCCCCGCTGGCCAGCTCCCTCACCCCGGACCAGATGCAGGAGTCGTACCGCATCAAGCTCAAGGACCCGGAGAAGTACCAGGTCATCGCGACCGCCTTCGACGGGCGTGACGGGGTGCAGTCCGTGCAGGACCAGAAGGGCCTGCTGGACAACCTCTTCGAGCTGCTCAACGGCATGAACTGGGCGGCGCGCGCGGTGATGGCGCTGATGCTGGTGGTCGCCCTGATGCTGATCGTCAACACGGTGCGCGTCTCCGCGTTCAGCCGCAGGCGGGAGACCGGCATCATGCGCCTGGTCGGTGCCTCGGGCTTCTACATCCAGGCGCCGTTCATCATGGAGGCCGCGGTCGCCGGGCTCATCGGCGGCACCCTCGCCTGTGCCTTCCTGCTGATCGGCCGGTACTTCCTCATCGACCACGGACTCGCGCTGGCCGACCAGCTGGAGCTGATCAACTTCATCGGCTGGGACGTGGTGTTGGCGAAGCTGCCGCTCATCCTCGCCACGAGCTTCCTGATGCCCGCGTTGGCCGCGTTCTTCGCGCTGCGCAAGTACCTGAAGGTGTGACATGTGCCAAGAAGGGGCGTGCGGCCAACCGGCCGTACGCCCCTTCGCGTTGTCCTAGACTCACCGGCATGTCAGGCCGTGACCTGTTCTGTCAGCCCCGCCGTATCCGCCGCGGGGCCGCCCTGACATTGGTGTTCGCCAGCGTGCTGGTCGCGGGCGCCGCCACCGGCTCGCTGCCCGAGGCGAACCGCAGGACCGCGGCGGAGGCGGGCCGTTCGGGCGCCCGCGCCCCGCACCGGGCGGACGTCGCACGGGCGGCCGAGGAGGCGATGGCCGACGGCACCTCCCCCATGGAGGCCGCGCAGCGCGCCGTCAGCCGCAGCGGGGACCGCTGGGGCGCCGTCTACTCGCCGGGCGAGTACGAGGAGTTCGAGGAGACCCTCGACGGCGAGTACACCGGCGTCGGCCTGTGGGCCCGCGAGCGCGACGGCCGCATCGAGGTGACCCGGGTGGGCAGCGGCACTCCCGCCGAGGAGGCCGGCATCCGCCCCGGCGACCGGCTGCGCAGCGTCGACGGCCGGAAGGTGGACGGACGCCCGGTCACCGAGGTCGTCGCCATACTGCGCGGCGACACCACCGAGGAGCCCGCGGGCAGCTCCGTACGCGTCGGCCTGGAGCGCGGCTCCCGGGTGTGGACCGAGACCCTGCGCCGCGTCCGGCTGTCGCGGGACTCCGTCACCGTCCGCGAGCTGCCCGGACCGGTCACCCTGATCAAGGTGGCCGCCTTCACCAAGGGCTCCGGCTCGGAGGTCCGCCGGGCCGTGCGCCACAGCCCGGCCGGCACCGGGATCGTCCTCGACCTGCGCGGCAACTCCGGCGGGCTGGTCGCCGAGGCCGTCACCGCCGCCTCCGCCTTCCTCGACGGCGGCCTGGTCGCCACCTACGACGTCGAGGGCGAGCAGCGTGCCCTGCACGCCCGTGCCGGCGGCGACACCACCAGACCCCTGGTCGCGCTCGTCGACGGCGGGACGATGAGCGCGGCCGAGCTGCTCACCGGCGCCCTGCAGGACCGCTCCCGGGCGGTGGTCGTCGGCTCCCGCACCTTCGGCAAGGGCTCGGTGCAGATGCCGACCCGGCTGCCCGACGGATCGGTCGCCGAGCTGACCGTCGGCCACTACCGCACCCCCTCCGGCCGTGGCGTCGACGGCCACGGCATCACCCCCGACCTGGAGGCCGGCGAGCGGGCCCTGGAGCGGGCCGAGACGATCCTCACCGGACTCGGCAGGTAGAGCAGCCCGCCCCGGACCCGGCGCGCAGGGCCCCCGGCACGGCCGCCGCCCCCGCGATAAACGGCTTCCCGCCGACCCCCCGTGTAGTGCGAAAATGGCCACACTATGGCTAAGGAAAAAGGGCGCAAGCTGATCGCGCAGAACAAGAAGGCGCGGCACGACTACCACGTCATCGACACCTACGAGGCCGGCCTGGTGCTGACCGGCACCGAGGTGAAGTCGCTGCGCCAGGGCCGGGCGTCGCTGGTGGACGGCTTCGTCCAGTTCACCGACCACGAGGCCTGGCTGCACAATGTGCACGTGCCCGAATACAGCCAGGGCACCTGGACCAATCACAGCGCCCGCCGCAAGCGCAAGCTGCTGCTGCACCGCGAGGAGATCGACAAGCTGGAGGCCAAGGCCCAGGAGACGGGCCACACCATCGTGCCGCTCTCGCTGTACTTCAAGGACGGCCGCGCCAAGATCGAGATCGCGCTGGCGAAGGGCAAGAAGGAGTACGACAAGCGGCAGACGCTGCGCGAGAAGCAGGACCGGCGCGAGGCCGAGCGTGCCATGGCGGCCGTCCGCCGCAGGCAGCGGGCCTGAGGCCGGCAGACGGGCCCTGGCGGGAACACACCGGCACCGCGGTGTGTTCCCGCCGGGTACCACGGCCGGGCGACCGCCGGGAATAGGCTGGCATCGTCGGCCGTTGGTCACGTAGGATGGCTCTGCACCTCACAGCGGGTGCGTGCGACCCCTCTGCGGAGGGTTTGAGAAGTCAACATGGGGATGATCGGTTTCGACAGCGGCTGTCGAAACAGGGGAAGCGTGTCGAGGAAGCGGCCATGATCTCGTAAACCACAGGCCGAGAAAAATAATCGCCAATTCCAAGCGATCCATCTCCCAGGGCGAGCTCGCCCTCGCTGCCTGATCTTCAGGTAGCGAGCTGCGGCTCCCCTACTCAAAGGGAGTGTCAGCCCGGGGATGTTCCCGACCCGGTGTCTGGCATCAGCTAGGGAACTAAACCTCCAGCCCGGTCACGGGGCGAAGAGGGAAATCAAACAGTGACTGGGCCCGTCGGAGACTTGTCGGCGTGATCTCCGGGGCCGAGAAAAGCACAGCCGACTGCACACGGAGAAGCCCTGTTTCTGCACCGTTGGACGCGGGTTCGATTCCCGCCATCTCCACAATCTCCATGTGACGAGGCCCCGGTGGTGTCACACCACCGGGGCCTCGTCGTGTTTGTGGTGCCCCGCCCCATGTCCGGGAGCGCCGCGCGCTCCTACCTTCCCTGCGCATGACACTCCCCACACTCCCCATGACGCAGATCACACCGGCCCGGGGCCGAGCGGCCGCCGTGCTCACCGCCGTGCTCATCGCTGTGGTGGCGCTGCTGTCCGTGCTGCTCACCCCCACCCGCGCCGCCGCGGCCTCCCTGGAGGAGGTCACCGGCTTCGGCTCCAACCCCGGAGCCCTGACCATGTACCGCTACGTCCCCGACGGCCTGCCCGCCGGCCGCCCCGTCGTCGTCGCCCTGCACGGCTGCACCCAGAACGCCTCCGGCTACGCCGCCGGCTCCGGCTGGACCCAGCTCGCCGACCGCTGGGGCTTCTCCGTGGTCCTGCCGCAGCAGCGGTCCGCCAACAACGCCTCGAACTGCTTCAACTGGTTCCAGCCCGGCGACATCGCCCGCGGCCAGGGCGAGGCGGCCTCCATCGCCCAGATGGTGGACCGCCAGCTCGCCGACGTCTCCGGCGACCCCGGGCGCGTCTACGTCACCGGGCTGTCCGCCGGCGGCGGCATGACCGCCGTGATGATGGCCGCCTACCCCGACAGATTCGCCGCCGGCGGCATCGTCGCCGGGCTGCCCTACGGCTGCGCCCAGGCCGCCGGAACGGCGTATGTGTGCATGTACGTCGGCGCCACCCAGACCCCGAAGCAGTGGGGCGACCGGGTGCGCGCCGCCCACCCCGGGCACACCGGACCCTGGCCGGTGCTCTCCGTCCTGCACGGCACCGCCGACTACACCGTGCGGCCGGTCAACATGACCGACCTGGTCGAGCAGTGGACCGATGTGCACGGCACCGACCAGAGCCCGGACGCCACCGACACCGTCGCCGGTCACCCCCGTCACCAGTACCGGGACGCCTCCGGCCGCACCGTCGTGGAGACCGTCGCCCTCACCGGCATGGGCCACGGCCAGCCCGTCGACCCGGGCACGGCGAGCGGCCAGTGCGGCACCGCCGGCCCGTACTTCCTCGACGTGAACCTGTGCGCCGCCCACCACCTCGCGGTCACCTGGAACCTCCCCTGACGAAGCCCCCGACGGAGACGAGCAGGGCCGCCACGGCCGCGACCACCGGGACCCCGTACCCGGCCGCGGCCGAGGCGCGCTCCACCGCCCACCCCCCGACCGCGCTGCCGCAGGCCATCCCGTCCGCGTGAACTCGCCCCCGGGCGCGAGCTGCTGGCCCGCTACGGGAGCGGGCTGACCTGGGCGGCGGGGGAGTTGCCCGCGGGCCGGCCGCGTCCCTCGGACGGTTCGCGGGGCCGGCTCCCGCGCCGCCGGCGCTGGGTGACGAGGAGTTTCAGCGGATCATGGCCGGAATGCGGTGCCCGATCCTGGCGGTGGTGGACTTCCCGCTGCTGCCCGGGACCGTGCTGCGTCCGCTCGTCGACCCGGTTCCGCTGTCCCCTGTGCCGCTTGTGTGGAGAAAGGGGCTGATTCACCCCGCTCTGGCGGACCTTCGGCGGGCGGCGGCCGAGCCGGCCTGCGCGGAGGGCTGGTTGGAGGCGCCCGGCGAGGGGTGGCTTCCGGCCGTGGACCGTGTCGTGATGGCGTCCCCATGATGTCTCACGATTGATACGAAAGGGCACGCTGCAAACACAGAACCTCCGCGTGCGCTACATTCGACGTCCGAGCACAGTGTGATAAACGGGGCGCTCGGACCTGGTGGGGGCCGGTCCGACGACGCGTGCTCAAGTCGTATGCGCACCCGTACATGTCCCGTGGGGGGAAGTGCGTACGCGTGGAGAAGTGGCGAGAAGACGCCCAACCGGAAGGCCCTGAGGCCGCGGAAGCGACCGAGGAACTCCCGAAGAGCAGCAGACACCGGGACCGGGAACCGGCCACCGTGCAGCGGGACACCGGTGCCGCCGAGCCCGAGGACGCCCGCCCCGGCACGGCTCCTCCGGCCGACGCGACGCAGGTGCTGCGCACCCCGTCCGGCCTCACCGGGAAGCGGCCCGGTGACCGGGACATCACCGTCAAGGAGCCCAGGACTCTCAGGGAGTCCGGGATCCGCAAGGAGCCCGGGGCGAAGGCCGTGCAGGGCGCCGGTGCTGCTGCCGGTGCCGCGGCGGACCGTTCCTCCGGTCCCAGGAGCCCCTGGGACGCCGTGACCGCACGTGCGCTCAAGGAGCGTGCGGCCCTGCAGGCGTCCACGTCCCGCAAGGCGCCCGTGACCGCCGGTGCCCCGGCGGACGCCGTGCCGGAGAAGCCCGCCGCCAAGGGCGGGCGGCGCGACGACGAGCCGGCCGGTGCCGACGACGCGACCGCGATGCTGCCCCGCGCAACCTCCGCCCCCGACGACCAGGACCGGACCACGGCCCTGCTGATCAAGCCGCGCACCTCGCCGGAGGACGGCGAGGCCACCCGTGCCCTCGGCGCGCCCGCCGCCAGGCGTTCCCCCGGCGCGCCCGCCGCCCCCACCGCCCCCCTCGACCTGCCCGTGCGCGACCCCTGGGAGGAGGGTGCCGACGACGGCGCCGCCGAGGGCGCGCAGCACGACCCGCACGAAGTGACCGTGCAGCTGGACGCCGTGCAGTTCGTCAACGGCGAGCTGCGGCGGATCACCGGGCCCGGGCAGGAAGGTTCCGACGGGCCCGTCTTCGTCGACGAGTCCGGTCGCCGCAGCCGGCGCTTCCGGCGCATCGGCCTGGCCGTCGGGCTGGCCTGCGCCGGGTACGCCGTCGTCATCGGCGCCACCCTGCTGTCCGGCAACTCCGACGCCCCCTGGCTCCCCGTGGAGGGGCAGGAGAAGGAGCAGCCGGCCGGCAAGGTGGAGACCACGCCCGAGCCCGGCGAGACCGACGCCTCGCCCGGATCCGGCAGCAGCCTCGACCCCGGCTCGGTCCCCTCCGCCGGCGCGTCGGGTCTGCCCTCGCCCGGCACCAGCGTCCTCGCGCCCGGTACGACCGTCAGCGAGGGCCAGGCCGGCGCGGCGACCGGCGGCGATGCCGACACCACGCCGAGCAAGAAGCCCACCCAGAAGGCCCCGGCCGGGGGCGGTGCCGTCTCGACGCCGCCCGCCGAGACCCCCGTGGAGCCGCCGGCCGACCCCACGCCGACGGACGAACCGGCCGACGAGGCCACCCCGCCGGCCACCGGCGGAGGCGACGGCACGGGCACCGACAACGTCGTCGGGGCGCCCGCCGCCGACCCCGTCGCCGCCGACGGCACCGCCGCTGAGCCGGATTCCGCCTCCCCCGCCGCACAGTCCCCGGAGCACATCCTCTGATGGCCATCCGCACTTCCCGCCCCGGGCCCCAAGCCCCCGCCCGAGGCGGCTCCCGGCGTCGCCGCGTGCCCCTGCGTCTGCTGGTGCCGCTGCTGTTCCTGATCGCCCTGATGGCGATGCTGCTGCTGCGCGGCTATGTGCACAGCGAGATCCTCGCCGACCACCGCATCAGCCCCGAGGCGGCCGCCGACAAGGTGCCGGACGAGATAAAGGACGGCGGTCCGGTCATCGACACCCGCGGTGACGAGCCGCAGTCCCTCACCATCCCCGACGGGCGCGTGGTGCTCACCTTCGACGACGGCCCCGACCCGGAGTGGACGCCCAAGGTCCTGGACGTGCTGAAGAAGCACGACGCGCACGCCGTCTTCTTCGTCACCGGGACCATGGCCTCCCGCTACCCCGACCTGGTCGAGCGGATGGTCGAGGAGGGGCACGAGATCGGCCTGCACACCTTCAACCACCCCGACCTGTCGCTGCAGTCCAGGGACCGCATCGACTGGGAGCTGTCGCAGACGCAGCTCGCCCTCACCGGCGCCGCGGGCGTGCGCACCTCGCTGTTCCGGCCGCCGTACTCCTCGCAGGCAGCCGCCATGGACAACAAGTCCTGGCCGGTCACCGAGTACATCGGCGACCGCGGCTACATCACCGTCGTCAACACCGCCGACAGCGAGGACTGGCGCAAGCCCGGCGTCTCCGAGATCATCCGGCGCTCCACGCCCAAGGACGGCAAGGGCGCCGTGGTGCTGATGCACGACTCCGGCGGCGACCGCCACCAGACGGTCCAGGCCCTGGACCGGATGCTGCCCGATCTGAAGGAAAAGGGCTACGAGTTCGACAACCTCACCGAGGCCCTCGACGCGCCCAGCGCGCACAGCCCGGTCACCGGCATCGAGCTGTGGAAGGGCAAGGCCTGGGTCTTCCTGGTGCAGGCCTCCGACAAGATCACCGGCGTGCTGGTGGTCGGCCTCGCGATCGTCGGCTTCCTGGTCATCGCGCGGTTCGTGATGATGCTGGTGCTGTCCGCCGTCCACGCCCGCAAGGTGCGCCGCCGCGGCTTCGCCTGGGGGCCGCCGGTCACCGAGCCGGTGTCGGTGCTGGTCCCGGCCTACAACGAGGCCAAGTGCATCGAGAACACGGTCCGTTCCCTGATGGCGAGCGACCACCCCATCGAGGTCATCGTCATCGACGACGGCTCCACCGACGGCACCGCCCGCATCGTGGAGTCCCTCGGCCTGCCCAACGTGCGCGTGGTGCGCCAGCTCAACGCCGGCAAGCCAGCCGCCCTCAACCGCGGTGTCGCCAACGCCCGCTACGACATCATCGTGATGATGGACGGCGACACCGTCTTCGAGCCCACCACCGTCCGGGAGCTGGTGCAGCCCTTCGCCGACCCGCGCGTCGGCGCGGTCGCGGGCAACGCCAAGGTCGGCAACAAGGACAAGCTGATCGGCTCCTGGCAGCACATCGAGTACGTGATGGGCTTCAACCTCGACCGGCGGATGTACGACGTGCTGCAGTGCATGCCGACCATCCCCGGCGCCGTGGGCGCCTTCCGCCGCTCGGCGCTGGAGCGGGTCGGCGGCATGAGCGACGACACGCTCGCCGAGGACACCGACATCACCATGGCCATCCACCGCGACGGCTGGAAGGTGGTCTACGCCGAGAACGCCCGCGCCTGGACCGAGGCCCCCGAGACCGTGCAGCAGCTGTGGTCCCAGCGCTACCGCTGGTCCTACGGCACCATGCAGGCCATCTGGAAGCACCGCCGCGCCCTGGTCGACAGGGGACCCTCCGGCCGCTTCGGCCGCGTCGGCCTGCCGTTCGTGTCCCTGTTCATGGTCGTCGCCCCGCTGCTGGCCCCGCTGATCGACGTCTTCCTCATCTACGGCCTGGTCTTCGGCCCGACCGGGAAGACGATCCTCGCCTGGTTCGGCGTCCTCGCCATCCAGGCGGCCTGCGCGGCCTACGCGTTCCGCCTCGACCGCGAGAAGCTCACCCCGCTGCTGTCGCTGCCGCTGCAGCAGATCCTCTACCGGCAGCTGATGTACGTGGTGCTGCTGCAGTCCTGGATCACCGCGCTCACCGGCGGCCGGCTGCGCTGGCAGAAGCTGCGCCGCAAGGGCGGCGTCCAGGCCCCGCCCGGCGCCGCCGCCCAGCAGCCCCTGGTGGACGGCCGCCCGGTGGCCTGAGGACCTCACACCAACCGTGGGGGCCGGACACCACCCGGCCCCCGCACCACCAGAAAGACCCGCACGTGAACGCACCCGCCCGCCCGGCAGGCCCCCAGGACACCGCCGGCGCAGCACCCGCCGGTCCGGCCACCGCCGAGGCGGCCACCCGGCCGCCCGCCCGGGACCGCTACTTCGATCTGCTGCGCGCCGTCGCCCTGTTCCGGGTGGTGCTCTACCACCTGATGGGCTGGGCCTGGCTGCCCGTCGTCTTCCCGTCCATGGGCGTGATGTTCGCCCTGGCCGGCAACCTCATGGCCCGCTCCCTGAAGCGGCCCGCCGTCCAGGTGGTACGCGGCCGGATGCGCCGCATGCTGCCGCCGCTGTGGCTGCTCGGCGTGATCGGCGTCACCGGCATGTTCGCCCAGGGCTGGAGCCCCGACGAGGAGCACCCCGCCTGGTGGTGGCTCCACCTCACCTACTGGATCCTGCCGCTGAGCGACCCGCCCTACGCCGAGGGCGTCGCCGGGATCCAGGGCTGGGCCGGCGAGGACTGGGCCGCCGAACTCGCCGGCCCCCTCTGGTACATCCGCGCCTACCTCTGGTTCGTCCTGCTCTCCCCGCTGCTGCTGCGGGCCCTGCGCATCCAGCCCCTGGCCGCCATCGCCGCGCCGCTGGTCCCCTCCGCCGTCCTGCAGTTCGGCTGGCTCACCATCCCCTTCGAGCGGATCGACTCGGCGGTCACCGACTTCAGCACCTTCGGGGCCTGCTGGATCCTCGGCATGGCTCACCAGCAGGGCGTCCTCAAGCGCATCCCGCAGTACGTGGCGCCGTCGATCGCGCCGATCATCGCCTGCGCCGGCCTCTGGTACGCCTTTCACCAGGACTTCCGCACCGGCCACGACCTGGACTCCATCCCGTTCGCCCAGGCGCTGTGGTCCTTCGGCACCGTCCTGCTGCTTCTGCACCTCAGCCCGGCCTGGTCCGAGTGGCCGCACCGCCTGCGCCGCTGGGACTGGCTGATCACTCTGCTCAACTCCCGTGCGGTCACGGTCTACTTGTGGCACAACATCTGCATCCTGGTCGCCGCCACCCTCTACGACCGCCTCTGGGGCTTCCCCGCACTGGAGCAGAACGTCCCCTGGCTCCTGGAGAGCTCCTGGCCGGTCCTGCTCCTGGTCTGGATCCTGCTGGCCGGCTGCGTAGTGGCCTTCGGCTGGGTGGAGGACCTGGCGGCCCGGCGAAGGCCGCGGCTGTGGCCGTCCGCCTCCCGGTGAACGGGCCCCGGAACGGCGGCGCCCCGCCCAACGCCCTATGATCACCTCACTGATGGCGAGGCCGAAGCGACGGGGGCGGAGGCGACGACGGCGTGGGCATACGTGAGAGAACCTCCGGGGGAGACAGCGGAGCAGATCTGAGGGCGTCCGACCAGAACCTCACCAAGCTCGCCAAGGAACTGCACGACATGCAGGCGCACTTGGACAAGCAGTTCCGGCGCATGGACGCGATCGTCGACCGCATCGAGGCTGGCTGGCGCGGACCGGCGGGAAAGGCGTACCGCGGTTTCCACCGGGCCGCCGCCGAGGACGCCGTGCGCATCCGCGACATCCTGCGCCACCTGGAGCAGGCCGTGCGGATGAGCCGCGACGGCTTCACGGAGCAGGAGCTGGACGTGGTGCGGCAGATGAGACAGATCCAGGTGGACATCGACAGCGAGGTCGACAGGCTGTCCACGCCGAACACGGACACCGCGGCGGCGCCGCAAACCCCTCGCAGCAGCCTGAGCTCCTTCTGAGGCTGCCACCGACCGAAGCTCCTGCCGACGCACGTCCGGCTACGACACGAACGGGGGAACCACCGTGGCCAACGGGGGCACCGACGACGATCACATAACCGTGTCCTTCGGCACGCTCAGCCAGCTCGCCACCGATCTCGAGGACATCCTCAAGCAGCTCAACGACCGGCTCGACGACCTCTACGACCGCGTCGTCCCGGTCGTGCTCTCCTGGGAGGGCGAGGCCCGGGAGGTCTTCGTCGACAAGCTGGACGAGTGGGACCGCTCGGCGCAGGACCTGCAGGCCGCGCAGAAGTGGCTGCACGCATGTGCCACCAACAGCCACGTCAACTACATAGCCGCGCACCAGGCCGTGCTGCGGGGCTGGGGAGCGCGCTGATGGCCGGACCGGGAGCTCCGGCGGCCGGGCCGGGCGGGCAGAGCGGGACGATCGACGTCAAGCCGTCCGATCTGCACCGGGTCTCGTCCGGGGTCGCCGCCCAGCAGACCCCCATGGACAAGGGCGCCAAGAGCCTCCTCGAGGATCTCAGCAAGTACCCGGACGCCGGCGGCTACGGAACCGCACCCGAGGCGTTCGCCGCCGCGTACGTCAAGGTGGCCAACCGCTTCCTCGAGGTGTGGGCGCGCAGCGTGGTGAGCATCGGCGGCGCGGCGGTCGGCTTCACCACCACGGCCAACAACTACGCCAAGGCGGAGGCCGCCAACGATCCCTCCGGCAACACCCGCGCGGTCACCCAGCCGCCCCCGCAGGTCATCGACAAGGCGCCGGCGTACGGTCCGGTGCCCAACCTCAAATGGGGTGACGACGACGGGGGCGACGACTTCATCAGGCGTCTGCTGGAGTGGGTGCCGGAACCCATCAGGGAGGCGCTGCGCCCCGTCGTGAAGCACGCCTTCCGGATGGGGAAGGTCGCCGAGGTCTACCCCTATCCGCAGCAGCACTACCTCAACTCGCTGTCCAAGGCGTGGATGGGGATGACCGTCACGCTCTCCACGGTCGAAGGCGCGCTGACCGGCAACGTCAGCAGCATCACCCAGCAGAGCAACAGCGAATGGCACGACGCCATGCGGAAGTTCTGCAGCTCGCTGTGGGGGACCACGGCGTGGGGGACGCAGCAGGAGGGCTACGAGTGGAGGCACGACTCCGGATCGTCGGGGACGGCCAGCCACCCGGTGATGACGGTGCTGTTCGACACCGCGCAGAAGATCAGCGATCTGCTGTACGACTTCGCCGAGGCGGCCGTCTACCTCAACGGCGAGGTGTGGGACGTCTACGTCGAGGCCGTCAAGGACGCGATCCCCAAGGTCGAGGTGAACCTCAAGGACGGCGTCGGCATGGACGACGTCAAGGGCCTCATCAAGGGCGTGGCCAAGGGAGTCGCCAAGGGGGCCAGCCAGCTCGGAGCCGGCATCGTCCTCAACATGGACACCGCCAGGCTCAACGCGATCGTCACCGAGTACAACCGGCGCGTCAACGCGCTGGTGCCGAAGCTCGACGCGCTGATGGGTCCGCTGGACGAGGCCCACCGCAGCGCGCCGAGCTTCCACGCGGAGGAGGCGCGGGCCCAGGCCTTCGGCGCGCGGGCGCTCAACGAGTTCAAGGCCGAGCACACGTACATGGTTCCCGGGGAGGACCCCAGGGACCACTACTTCCCGCTGGACCTGGCCGGCCAGGAGGGCATCCACGGAAGCCATGTCGTGGACAAGCACGTCGGACTCACCGACGAGCAGTTGACGCAGCGGCTGAGGGACCAGCCGAACGCGCCGTCCGCCTCCGCCTTCAAGGACCTCGCCACCGCACAGCGCCTGACCCAGCAGGTGCTCGACAACGACGCCAACGCGATCCGGGTCGACGAGTGGATCCAGGGCGTGGAAAGAAGAATGGCGGCGAGGCCCAACTACAACCCCGATGCCTCCAGCATTCAACCGCCGCTGCAGCTCACGGTGAACGACGTGGTCGGACGTACCGTGACCCGCGACCAGTACGACGCACACGGCATGAATGCCACCGCGCAGAACGTGCACACCGTGCAGGTCGCGCTGAAGTACAAGAGGGGGCTCGATCCGCCCTTCGTCGTCGTGACCGCGTACCCTGTCAGCCCTTAGAGCTTGGGGCTTCGACGGTGTCCAGGTGCATTGATGTGACGGCGAGGACGGTGACGGCTTGATTCTGCATACCGCGCGGCTTTTTGTCGACGGCCCGGTCAAAAGGGTCCTGGACCTCGCCGCTTCGGTACGTGAGTCCGACGGGGCGCTGGACCTGGATATGGAGCTGCGGCGCTTCCTCCGGCTCACGCGCGCGACCATGGCGACGGACTGGATCTGCCCGATCGCCACGGTGAACGCGATGCTCGACCACGTGGCACGTCTCTGCGCCGAGGGCGGCGAGGAGATCCCGCGCGAGTTCGAGCAGCTTCTGCAGCGGGCCGCAGGCGGAGCGGACGCCACGGAGTTCCTGCACGCGCTGGCGAGCAGGCTCCGCGCGCTGGAGCAGGACCCGTGGGAGGACTATGACGTGCTCCCCCTGTCGCGCTGGGAGATCCAGGTCCGTTTTCCGCAGCTCTACGGCTTCGGCTACAACTGGCTCTACGAGGGGGAATACGAAAACCTCCGCGACGCCGTCGAGGCGTGCATCGCCACCGAGCACCCCTACTGTGCCGAATTCCTGTCCCCCGTGGCCGCCGAGGCGCAGACGGCGCTCGTGCTCTTCCCGGGGGAGCAGGAAATGAAGAAGAATCTTTCCTCCGTCGTTTTCTGGGCGACCCCGCAAACCCTTCGTGAATTCCTCGACGCCGTGAACGAGCACATGCGGCGAGAACACGTCCCCCAGCCCTGACCCGCCAGCCCCCCGAGGTCCTTCCGTCATGCCATCCGTGAACCGGTCCGCCACCTACCCCGACCGTGAGACCGCCCAGTGGGCCACCCAGCAGGTCGTCACCGCCAATGAGCAGCTCATCCACCGCTGGCTCGCTCAGGGCACCCGGCAGCGCCTGACCATCGAGGCGTCCTGGCCCTCGCGGACCGAACCGGTGGGCCGGGTGCTGCTGAAGGGGATGATGCTGGCGGGCCGGGACCCGGTCGACGTGCGTGCCTCGCGGGTCGTGCTCCGGCGGGAGCCCTCCGCCCCGCACGGCTTCGTCGTCCACGCCACCTTCCCCGTCTACCTGTAAGGCCGATCGCAGTGCCCCTGAGCCCCCTCGAACACGACCGCCGCTACGGCGAACTGGACCAAGTGATGCGTGCCTACACCGGGCAGACCGCGGACGACACCGCGGACGCACCCGGCCAGGCCCTCACGGCGTACCTGAGGCACACCTGGCACACCCGGCCCTGGGCGCTGGCCGTGGCGGAACGGCAGCTGCGGGAGTACGCCGAGAACCCGCCGGGACGGCTCCGCCTGCGACTGGGGGAGTTCTACGCCATCCCCGACGTGGGCCTGCCAGAGGGGCAGGTGCAGCAGTGGCTGTTCCATCTGGCCGACCACATCAGGCACAGCATCGACAACGGCGAGGTGCCGCCGCCCGCCACACCGGCCACCCACTGGGAGTGGCACGCCCGCTTCCCCGAGCTGGGCCAGTTCCTCGGCGGCTGGTTCTCGCAGGACATGCCGGACGAGTTCGCGGACCACGAGGCGGCCGTCGCCGACTACCGCGCCACCACGGACCCGCGGCTCGTCGCCCGGCTCGTCGGCGAGCTGCACGAACTGCTCGCCCTCGGCCTCGACGAGTCCGACTACGCCCTGGCCGTCGCCGAACTGGGCATGGAGGTCGACCCGCCGGAGCCGTACACCCCCGCCGCCTGGCTGGCCCAGGTGGCCGAGCACCTGGCGCAGCCGCTGCCCGACTACGGCAACCCGGACACCCCGTAGGGCCGAGGTGTCCCCGGTGCGGGGCGTGTGGAACACTGCACCGCGCTGTGGAAGCGGCGCGAGCGGCTCAAGATGAAACGGGGGCGGGTGGAGATGAGCAAGCGGCGGACGCAGAACATGCTGCGCCTGATGGCGAGCGGGGAGCCGGTGGAGGTCACCAGCCCCATGGCCTCCGTGAAGACGCTGGCCAGGCTCGCCTTCATCGCCCAGCAGTTCGGGTACGAGTACGCCGATGTCCGCCAGGGCGGGTACAACAACTCCTCGCTGGTGATGCTGATCGTGCCGGACCCCTCGCCGCAGGCGCGGGCACGGGCCGCGCAGAACTGGGCGCAGTACCCGAACGCCGGCGACGGGGTGTCGCTGCCGCCCGTCGTGCCGGACGCGCTGGAGCTGCTCAAGGCCCGCATCAACTTCGACCTCACCGGCAAGAGCGCCGAGAAGCGGATGCTCTTCGGGGCGATCGGCACCACCGCCGGTGCGGTGGCCGTCGCCCTCAAGACCGGGGGTGACGGGCTGTTCTGGGGCGCTCTGTTCTGGGCCTTCCTCATGAGCATCCTCGCCGTCGGGTTCGTGGTGAACCGGCGCCGCAACGCGAGGTTCGCGGCCCGGCTCCAGGCCGCCGGGTTCGTCCAGGTCACCGACGAGACCGGGCGCCTGCGCTATCTGCCGCCGGGCGGACAACTCCCCGGCCACGGCAACCCGTTCGCCCAGCAGCAGCCGGGTCACGGCAACCCGTTCGCCCAGCAGCAGCCGTACCCGCAGCAGCAGTACGGCCAGCAGCAGCCGCAGTACGGCGGGCAGCAGCCCCCGTTCCCCCAGCAGCAGCCGCAGTACGGCGGGCAGCAGCCCCCGTTCCCCCAGCAGCAGCCGCAGTACGGCCAGGCGCCGCAGCCCTCGTACGGGCAGCAGACCCCGTACGGCCAGCAGCCTCCGTACCCCCGGCCCCAGCAGCCGCAGATGCCCGCGCCGGCCGCCGCTCCCGCGTACCCCCAGTACCCGCAGCAGGCTCCGCCGCCGCAGCCGTACGCCCAGCCCCGGTACGGCGGGCAGCCGCAGCCCCAGCCGCCCCAGCAGAACCCCCACTGGCAGCCCCCGCAGGGCTGACGCACCGGCCGGCCTTCACCGGGCGCCGGCGCCCGGTGGCGGAAACCTCTCATCCCGCCCCTTACCAGGGTGAGAGCAAAGTTCCCTCCCGGTCACCGGGTGCCACAGACCGGAAACGCCACCTCCCTACCTTCGGGACGCGGGACCAGCCCCGAGCGGCATCGTCCGCACCCCGGAGAACGTGGAGGCGTCATGACAGCACCAGGCCGCTGGATCCAGCACTGGGATCCGGAGGACGAGACCTTCTGGAGGACCACCGGCGAGAAGGTGGCCCGCCGCAACCTCTGCTTCTCCGTGCTGTCCGAGCACATCGGCTTCTCGGTGTGGACCATGTGGTCCGTGCTGGTGCTCTTCATGGGCCCCGAGTACGGACTGAGCCCGGCCGACAAGTTCCTGCTGACGTCGATGGTGACGCTGGTCGGCGCGGTGGTCCGCATCCCCTACACCTTCGCCGTGGCGGTCTTCGGCGGCCGGAACTGGACCGTCGTCTCCGCCGCCGCGCTGCTGGTGCCCACCGTCGCCGCGTTCGCCGTGATGGAGCCGGGCACCTCCTTCTCCACCTTCATGCTGGTCGGCCTGCTGGCCGGCATCGGCGGCGGCAACTTCGCCTCCTCCATGACCAACATCAACGCCTTCTTCCCGCTGCGGAAGAAGGGCTGGGCGCTCGGTCTGAACGCGGGCGGCGGCAACATCGGCGTCCCGGTCATCCAGATCGCCGCGCTGGCCATCATCGGGGCGAGCGGCGGACCGCGGGTGCTGCTCGGCATCTACATCCCGCTGATCGTCGTCGCCGCCGTGCTCGCCGCGCGCCACATGGACAACATCGCCTCGGTGAGGAACGACACCGGGGCCGCCAAGGAGGCCTCGAAGGACGCGCACACCTGGATCATGTCCTTCCTCTACATCGGCACCTTCGGCTCGTTCATCGGCTACAGCTTCGCCTTCGGGCAGGTGCTGACCACCCAGTTCGGCCGCACCCCGCTGCAGGCCGCGTACGTCACTTTTATCGGCCCGCTCCTCGGCTCGCTGATCCGCCCCGTCGGCGGGCGGCTCGCCGACCGGTACGGCGGCGCCCGGATCACCCTGTACACCTTCGTCGCCATGGGCACGGCCACCGCGGTGCTGATCGCGGCGTCCATGCAGAAGTCACTGGCGCTGTTCACCGTCGCCTTCGTGGTGCTGTTCGTGCTGACCGGCCTCGGCAACGGCTCGACGTACAAGATGATCCCCGGCATCTTCCAGGCCAAGGCACCGGCCAAGGGCCTGCGCGGCGAGGAGGCCGCGGCCTACGGGCGGCGGCTGTCGGGGGCGTCCATGGGCCTGATCGGAGCGGTGGGCGCGCTCGGCGGGGTCGGCATCAACCTGGCCTTCCGCCAGTCCTTCCTCTCCTACGGCTCCGGCACCGGTGCCTTCGTCGTCTTCCTCGCCTGTTACGCGGTCTGCTTCGTGGTCACCTGGTCCGTATACCTTCGCCGCCGACCGGCCCGGACGATCACCACCAGCCCGGCCACCGAGGAGAAGCCGCAGCTCAGCTACGCCGAGGTGTGACGTAACACGGGTGACATCGAGCCGAACCGAGCCTGTCACGGATCATTGACAGGCTCGTTCGGCATGGAGGCGGAGCCGCGCCTCACGCAGCACGCCGACTCGAGTGCGGGACGAGAGCCATGTACGACGAACCACAGCGACCGGACCACGGGCCCCTCGCGGGCTTCACCGTGGGCGTGACCGCCGCGCGCCGCGCCGACGAGCTCGGGGCGCTGCTGCAGCGCCGCGGGGCCGCGGTGCTGCACGCCCCCGCCCTGCGCATCGTGCCGCTGGCCGACGACAGCGAACTGCTGGCCGCCACCAAGGAGATCATCCAGCAGGCGCCGGACATCGCCGTGGCCACCACGGCGATCGGCTTCCGCGGCTGGGTGGCGGCCGCCGACGGCTGGGGGCTCGGCGAGGATCTGCTGGCGCGGCTGCGCGGGGTGCGGATCCTCGCCCGCGGCCCGAAGGTGAAGGGCGCGATCCGGGCGGCCGGGCTGACCGAGGAGTGGTCGCCGGCCTCCGAGTCGATGGCCGAGGTGCTCGACCGGCTGCACGAGGAGGGCGTCGACGGGCTGCGGGTCGCGGTCCAGCTGCACGGCGAGCCCCTGCCCGGCTTCGTGGAGGCGCTGCGGGCCGGGGGAGCGGAGGTGGTGGGCGTGCCGGTCTACCGCTGGCTGCCGCCGGAGGACCTCGGGCCGGTCGACCGCCTGCTGGACGCGACCGTGGCCCGCACCCTGGACGCGGTGACGTTCACCAGCGCACCCGCCGCCGCGTCCCTGCTGTCCCGGGCGGAGCACCGCGGCCTGCTGGACGAGGTGCTCGCCGCGCTCTCCCACGACGTGCTGCCCGCCTGCGTCGGCCCGGTCACCGCGCTGCCGCTGCAGGCGCGCGGCCTGGACACCGTGCAGCCGGACCGCTTCCGGCTCGGCCCTCTGGTGCAGCTGCTCTGCCAGGAACTCCCCGCCCGCGCCCGCTCGTTGCCGGTCGCCGGGCACCGGCTGGAGATCCGCGGCCACGCGGCCCTGGTGGACGGCGATCTGCGGCCCGTGCCGCCGGCCGGGATGTCGCTGCTGCGCGCCCTGGCCCGCCGCCCCGGCTGGGTCGTCTCCCGCGCGGACCTGCTGCGCACCCTGCCCGGCGCGGGCCGCGACGAGCACGCCGTGGAGACCGCCATGGCCCGGCTGCGCAACGCCCTCGGCACCCCCAAACTCATCCAGACGGTCGTCAAGCGCGGCTACCGCCTGGCCCTGGACCCGCACGCGGAGGCCAAGTACGCGGACGGCTAGGCCAAGTACGCGGACGGCTAGGCCAAGTACGCGGACGGCCAGGCCAAGTACGCGGACGGCCAGGCCAAGTACGCGGACGTCCAGGCGTACTACGCGGGCGCTGGGCCAAGTACGCGGCCGCCCGGGGGAGCGGGTCGCGTGCAGGCGAAGCGGCCGGAGGGGTTCCGGGCGCGGCGGCGGGCGGGCACTGTAGGGAGAACGGTTGCTCTGGGCTCCTCCTCGCATCCCACCGGCCCTCACACGACCGGGGTGCACCTAGGCGGTGACGGGAACATGGCGCTGGGAACCTCCACGGCGGCGCAGGCGTACGAGTTGCGGTTCGACACCGGGCGGATCTGTCTGGACCTCCTCGCCACCACGCATCCGGTGGAGCGGCTGGGCTCGCTGGAGGTGCTGCGCGCCTGGATCACCGGGTCCGGTCTGGTGCCGCCGGGTACCTCGCTGGCGCACGCCGATCTCTCCTGGCCGGCCGCCTTCCGTGAACTGCGCGGCTGCCTTGGCCCGTTGGTCCGCAGCCGGCCGGCGCCCGGCAGCCCCTCGTGGGACCGTGCGCTCTCCCGCGTCAACGACCTGGCCCGTGCGGCGCCGCCCGCCCCGTGCGCGGTGCCCGGCGACGACGGCGCCCTGGTGCGGTGCCTGGACGCACCGCCGGGGCTGGCCGCACTGCTGGCGGCGGTCGCGAGAGACGCGGTAGACCTGCTCACCGACCCCGTGGCGCGGGCGAGTCTGCGGCAGTGCGAGGGCGACAACTGCCCCATCGTGTACGTCGACACCTCACGGGGACGCAGGAGGCGCTGGTGCTCCAGTGAGGTCTGCGGGAACCGGGAACGCGTGGCCCGGCACCGGCGCCGCGCGGCGCTCACCCGGACCTGAATGGCCGTTATGTTCCTTCTGCAGCAGGCCTTCCGGCAAATTCCGCAGGTGATTTCGGTTACACGAAGTTTGGTTGCCTTGGGATACGGGTAAGCCCGCCCATCCCCCTGTTGTGCCGGAAATGTAAAGAGAGAACGGGGGGAATGTGGCCGCATGTCCTGCTCGTCACGTCACCCCTGAGAAAACTGTCACCTCGCGTTGAACATCCAACGCCCCGCGCACGTACCGCTTGTCGAGCGACCGACTGGGGGATCCCCCGGACACCGGAGGTGGGCGTGCGCAAGGATGCGGCCGTGGCCAATGAACGTGGATCGAGGGCCCGACATCGCATGTCCTCACAGCCCTCGGAACCTGACGAGGAGCTGATGCGTGCTCTGTACCGTGAGCACGCCGGCCCCCTGCTCGCCTATGTGCTGCGGCTGGTCGCCGGAGACCGGCAACGCGCCGAGGACGTCGTGCAGGAAACGCTCATCCGTGCCTGGAAGAACGCCGGTCAGCTCAATCGGGCGACCGGTTCGGTACGCCCCTGGCTGGTGACGGTCGCCCGGCGCATCGTCATCGACGGCCACCGCAGCCGGCAGGCCCGGCCGCAGGAGGTCGATCCGTCGCCGCTGGAGGTCATCCCCGCGGAGGACGAGATCGACAAGGCGCTGTGGCTGATGACGCTGTCGGACGCGCTCGACGACCTGACCCCGGCTCACCGGGAGGTGCTCGTCGAGACGTACTTCAAAGGGCGTACCGTCAACGAGGCGGCAGAGACGCTCGGCATACCCAGCGGCACCGTCCGCTTCAGGGTGTTCTACGCCCTGCGTTCGATGAAGCTGGCACTGGAGGAGCGGGGGGTGACGGCGTGATGAGTGTGTACGGGGGAAACCAGGGATTCGGCGCGGGTGGTGCGGGTATGTCTGGTCCCGTGAAGGGGACACCGGTGCCGAACGAGCATGAGACCGTCGGCGCCTACGCCCTCGGTATCCTCGACGACGCCGAAGCAAGCGCTTTCGAGATGCATCTCGCGGGCTGCGAATGGTGCGCCCAGCAGCTCGACGAACTCGCCGGTATGGAACCGATGCTGGCCGCGCTCGGGGACCTGCCCGGGGCGGGCACCCCCTCCATCGGCGAGTCGCTCTCCGCCAAGCCGTCCCCGCGCGTGGTGGAGAAGCTGATCGACGAGGTCGCCGAGCGCCGCGCCAAGAAGCGCCGCCGCAACTTCTACATGGTCGCCGCCGCGGGCGCCCTGATCGTCAGCGGCCCGTTCGTGGCCGTCGCCACCAGCAACGGCGGCGACTCCGGCCCGGGCGGCGGGGGCACCAGCACCACGCTCTCGGCGAACCCGGCCAAGGAAGCCTTCGACCTGATCCCCGACAAGATCACGGCCACCGACCCCTCCACCAAGGTCGCCGCGACCGTCGCCCTGCAGAAGAAGGACTGGGGCACCGCCGCGGTCGTGGAGATCAAGAACGTCAAGGGTCCGGAGAAGTGCTCGCTGATCGCCGTCGGCAAGAACGGCGAGCGGGAGACCGTCACCTCCTGGTCCGTCCCGGACTGGGGCTACGGCCTGCCCGACGCCAAGACCGACAAGGCCAAGCAGCCGCTGTACGTCCAGGGCGGCGCCTCCTTCGATCCGAACCAGATCGACCACTTCGAGATCATGACCTTCGGCGGGGAGAAGATCGTGGAGATCGACGCGTAGCCGCCGTAGCCTCGCGTGGCCCCCTTCGCGTACGGTTGACGGCTGCCCAGCACGTCAGAAGGGGGCCCGGTGGCCGCTCAGGCTCAGCAGGAAACCGCGGTCGTTCACGACTCCGTACGCGACCGCGAGATCCGCGTCGAACAGGAACACCTGGACCGGGTGTACCGACGCCTCGAGGAGAAGATCCACGAGGCCGAGTTCCTCATGCGCGACGCCGCCCAGCGCGGCCAGGTCGGCACGCCCGGCGCGCTCGCCGAGCGTGACGCCCAGGTCTTCCGCGCGGGCCTCCACCTGAACCGGCTGAACAACGAGTACGAGGACTTCCTCTTCGGCCGGATCGACCTGCTGCGCGGCAAGGACGGCAAGAAGGGCCCGGACGGCGCCTACACCGCCGTGGAGCCCGCCGAGGGCGCCGTCCGCCCCGACAACACCGCCGACATCGCCGAGACCCTGCACATCGGCCGCATCGGCGTCCTCGACGAGAACTACGCCCCGCTGGTCATCGACTGGCGCGCCCCGGCCGCCGCGCCCTTCTACCGCTCCACCCCGGTCGACCCCGGCCGGGTGGTGCGCCGCCGGGTCATCCGCTCCAAGGGCCGCCGCGTCCTCGGGGTCGAGGACGACCTGATGCGCCCCGAGCTGAAGGCGTCCCTGGACGGCCGGGAGCTGCCCGTCATCGGCGACGGCGCCCTGATGGCCGCGCTCGGCCAGGCCCGCACCCACACCATGCGGGACATCGTGGCGTCCATCCAGGCCGAGCAGGACCAGGTGATCCGCGCCCCCGCCGCCTCGGTCACCTACGTCGAGGGCGGCCCCGGCACCGGCAAGACCGCCGTCGCCCTGCACCGGGCCGCCTACCTGCTCTACCAGGACCGGCGCCGGTACGCGGGCGGCATCCTGATCGTCTCGCCCACGCCCCTGCTCGTCGCCTACACCGAGGGCGTGCTGCCCTCCCTGGGCGAGGAGGGCCAGGTGGCGATCCGGGCCCTCGGCTCCCTCGTCGACGGCGCCGAGGCCACTGTCTACGACTCCCCGTCGGTGGCCCGGGTCAAGGGCTCGTACCGCATGCTGAAGGTGCTGCGGAAGGCCGCCCGCGGAGCGCTGGAGCTGAACGATTCGCCGGCGCGGCTGCGGGTCGTCGCCTTCGGCCGCCGCCTGGAGCTTCAGGCCGGGGAGCTGGAGCGGATCCGGCGTACCGCACTCGGCGGCACCGCACCGGTGAACCTGCTGCGCCCGCGCGCCCGCAGGCTGCTCCTGGACGCCCTGTGGGAGCGCTCCGGCGCCGCGAACCGGCACACCGACCCCGAGCTCACCGCCGAACTGCGCTCCTCCTTCGACGAGGACGTCACCTCGGAGGACGAGTTCATCGCCTTCCTCGACGCCTGGTGGCCCGAGCTGACCCCGGCGGCCGTGCTGGACGCCATGGCGGACGAGCGGCGCCTGGTCCGCTGGTCGCGGCGCATCCTCGACCAGGGCGAGGCCCGCAGGGTGGCCCGCTCGCTGCGCCGGGACGGCTGGTCGGTGCACGACATCGCCCTGCTGGACGAGCTGCAGGCGATCCTCGGCACCCCGCCCCGGCCCCGCAAGAAGCGGGAGATCGACCCGCTGGACCAGCTCACCGGCCTGGAGGAGCTGATGCCGGTGCGCGAGGAGACCCAGCGCGAGCGGGCCGAACGGCTGGCCCAGGAGCGCGTCGAGTACGCCCATGTCATCGTCGACGAGGCGCAGGACCTCACGCCCATGCAGTGGCGGATGGTCGGCCGCCGCGGCCGGCACGCCACCTGGACGATCGTCGGGGACCCGGCCCAGTCCTCCTGGTCCGACCCGGACGAGGCCGCGCACGCCCGCGACGAGGCGCTCGGCAGCCGCCCGCGCCGCCGCTTCGAGCTCACGGTGAACTACCGCAACCCGGCCGAGATCGCCGATCTGGCGTCGAAGGTGCTCGCCCTCGCCATGCCCGGCTCACAGGCACCGCGCGCGGTGCGCTCCACCGGCGTGCAGCCGCGGTTCACCGTGACGGCCGGCGATCTGGGCGCCACCGTGCGCGCGGAGGCCGCCCGGCTGCTGGAGCGGGTGGACGGCACGGTCGGCGTGGTCGTCGCCATGCAGCGCCGCGCCGAGGCCCGGCGCTGGCTCGAGGGACTCGGCGACCGGGTGGTGGCGCTCGGCAGCCTGGAGGCCAAGGGCCTGGAGTACGACGCCACGGTCGTCGTCTCCCCGGCCGAGATCGCCGACGAGTCCCCGGCCGGCCTGCGCGTGCTGTACGTCGCGCTGACCCGTGCCACGCAGCAGCTGACGGTGGTGTCGGACGGGCGCGACGAGCCGGACGCGGCGGGCGTGCCCGACCTGCTGCGGGACTGAACAGAGGATCTGCCGCGGGACTTGACCCGGGGGCTCCGCCGCGGGACTGAACCGGGGATCAGTTCCGGGGCCGCAGCGGGGGCGCACGGAAGCAACTGGGGGACCGCCGCCCCGCGCGGGAATGGCCCGGCGCGATCCGTTTGTTAGCCTGGGTGTGACACCGGCTCGATCCAAGCCCCCGGGCCCAACCTTCGTCGCTTCGAGCGACCACTTGCCGCGAGGCGAGCATGGCGGGTCGGTGTCGTGAACGTCCGAGAGGCCCACGTCGCGAGAGTGACGGGGGCCTCTTTCGTCGGCCCAGCGCCTCTCGTATGGTGAAATTCTGTTTCCGGTAGCAGGAAGTGCGGTCGCACACGCCTGTGAACAAAACGTCCGCAATCCGAGGTGGTTACCGCGTACTCAGCGGTAGGTGCGACGATCGGACGGCACAACAGAGCGACACGGTGAAAGCAGAGGAAGTCGGCCATGGCAACGGCGCCCAGCGTCTCCTACTCGATGACCATTCGGCTGGAGGTGCCCGCGAGCGGAACGGCCGTCTCGCAGCTCACCACGGCCGTGGAGTCCTCCGGAGGCTCGGTCACCGGCCTCGACGTCACCGCGTCCGGACACGAGAAGCTCCGCATCGACGTCACCATCGCCGCCACCTCGACCGCGCACGCCGAGCAGATCGTCGAGCAGCTCCGCCGGATCGAGGGCGTCACGCTCGGCAAGGTCTCCGACCGTACGTTCCTGATGCATCTCGGTGGCAAGATCGAGATGGCGTCCAAGCACCCCATCCGCAACCGTGACGACCTCTCCATGATCTACACGCCCGGCGTGGCCCGGGTCTGCATGGCGATCGCCGAGAACCCCGAGGACGCCCGCCGGCTCACCATCAAGCGCAACTCCGTCGCGGTGGTGACGGACGGCTCCGCGGTGCTGGGCCTGGGCAACATCGGCCCCAGGGCCGCGCTGCCCGTGATGGAGGGCAAGGCCGCCCTGTTCAAGCGCTTCGCCGGCATCGACGCCTGGCCGATCTGCCTGGACACCCAGGACACCGACGCGATCGTCGAGATCGTCAAGGCCATCGCCCCCGGCTTCGCCGGCATCAACCTCGAGGACATCTCCGCCCCGCGCTGCTTCGAGATCGAGGCGCGGCTGCGCGAGGCCCTGGACATCCCCGTATTCCACGACGACCAGCACGGCACCGCCATCGTCGTGCTCGCCGCCCTCACCAACGCCCTGCGGGTCACTCAGAAGTCCATCGAGAGCATCCGCGTGGTGATGTCCGGCGCCGGCGCGGCCGGCACCGCCATCCTCAAGCTGCTGCTCGCCGCCGGCGTCAAGAACGCCGTGGTGGCCGACATCCAGGGCGTGGTGCACGCCGGCCGCGAGGACCTCGTCGACGCCGCCCCCGGCTCGGCGCTGAGCTGGATCGCCGACAACACCAACCCCGAGAACCTCAGCGGCTCTCTGAAGGAGGCCGTGCGCGGCGCGGACGTCTTCATCGGGGTCTCCGCCCCGAACCTCCTGGACGCCTCCGACGTCGCCGCCATGGCCGACGACGCCATCGTGTTCGCGCTCGCGAACCCGGACCCCGAGGTCGACCCGGCAATCGCCCGTCAGACGGCGGCCGTTGTGGCCACCGGACGCTCGGACTTCCCGAACCAGATCAACAACGTGCTGGTGTTCCCGGGTGTGTTCCGCGGCCTGCTGGACGCGCAGTCCCGCACCGTCAACACGGAGATGATGCTGGCCGCCGCCAAGGCGCTGGCGGACGTCGTCACCGAGGACGAGCTGAACCCGAACTACATCATCCCCAGCGTCTTCAACGACAAGGTCGCGGGCGCGGTCGCCGGAGCGGTGCGGGACGCCGCCAAGGCGGCCGGCGCCGCCGCCCACCTCTGACGAGCACCGCGGACCACCGGCGCCCGGCCCGGACCCGCGGGTGTACCCCGCCGGATCGCGGGAACACGGTGCCGGACCGCGGGAAAAGCGCGGGAAAGCGCGGGAAAGCGCGGGAAAGCGCGGAAAGGGGTGCTGACCGGCTGTGAGGAGCGCCACGGCGTGCGGAAACGGCGCGTCGTGGAACCTCAGCGTCCTGGCCGCCCTCTAGGGTGGCGACCAGGGCCTGCCGTTCGGATCAGGTCGCAGGAGGTCTGCGGCACCTCACCGGCGGTGGTGACCCCGCGTCAGCGGGCTGATCCCGGCGGCGGGGACCTGGGCCTGCGTGTGACACTCACGAGTGTTCTCACGACTCCTGCGGGTGCCGGATTGGCTTTCCCGCCGCAGGTGGAGGCAGGATGCCTCCCTGGGCGCGAGGGTTCGACGTCGGACCCGGGTCCGGGGACTCACCGAGAACCCTGGCAGCATCGGCTTGGCCGTGCCCGACATGCGGCCCCGCCGCGTGGCACGCCTCAACGGCAAGAAGAACACGGGAGTAACAACATGAACCGCAGTGAGCTGGTGGCCGCGCTGGCCGACCGCGCCGAGGTGACCCGCAAGGACGCCGACGCTGTGCTGGCCGCGTTCGCCGACATCGTCGGCGATGTCGTCTCCAAGGGCGACGAGAAGGTCACCATCCCCGGCTTTCTGACCTTCGAGCGGACCCACCGCGCCGCTCGTACGGCTCGCAACCCGCAGACGGGTGAGCCGATCCAGATCCCGGCCGGGTACAGCGTGAAGGTTTCGGCGGGCTCCAAGCTGAAGGACGCGGCCAAGGGCAAGTAAGGGCACCCGAGCAGAGTCTGGCCGGGCGCCCCGGGCGCCCCGGGCGGCCGCCGGTCCACGTGACCGGCGGCGCGCATCCGGCGCCCCGTCAGGGTGCTTCAGCAAACGCCGATGGGGCGGTCACCCGAGTCCGGGTGACCGCCCCATCGGCGTTCGTGTACGCGGGTGTCAGCCGAGCGCCTTGCCCGGCAGCTCCACCTTCGCGCCGAGCTCCACCAGCTTCTCCATGAAGTTCTCGTAGCCCCGGTTGATCAGCCCGATGCCGTGCACCCGGCTGGAGCCCTGGGCGGCGAGGGCGGCGATGAGATACGAGAAGCCGCCCCGCAGGTCCGGGATGACGAGGTCGGCGGCCTGCAGCGGGGTCGGGCCCGAGACCACCGCCGAGTGCAGGAAGTTGCGCTGGCCGAAGCGGCAGTCCGAGCCGCCCAGGCACTCGCGGTAGAGCTGGATGTGGGCGCCCATCTGGTTGAGCGCGCTGGTGAAGCCCAGCCGGGACTCGTAGACCGTCTCGTGGATGATGGACAGGCCCGTGGCCTGGGTCAGGGCGACCACCAGCGGCTGCTGCCAGTCGGTCTGGAAGCCGGGGTGCACGTCCGTCTCCAGCGCGATGGACTTCAGCCGGCCGCCCGGGTGCCAGAAGCGGATGCCCTCGTCGTCGATCTCGAAGGCGCCGCCGACCTTCCGGTAGGTGTTCAGGAACGTCATCATCGAGCGCTGCTGGGCGCCGCGGACGTAGATGTTGCCCTCGGTCGCCAGCGCCGCGGACGCCCAGGAGGCGGCCTCCAGGCGGTCGGGAATGGCGCGGTGGGTGTAGCCGCCGAGCTTCTCCACACCGGTGACCCGGATGGTGCGGTCGGTGTCCATCGCGATGATGGCGCCCATCTTCTGCAGCACGCAGATCAGGTCCTCGATCTCCGGCTCCACCGCCGCGTTGGACAGCTCGGTGACGCCCTCGGCGAGGACGGCCGTCAGCAGCACCTGCTCGGTGGCGCCGACGGACGGGTACGGCAGCCGGATCTTCGTGCCGCGCAGCCGCTGCGGGGCCTCCAGGTACTGGCCGTCGGCGCGCTTCTCGATGGTGGCGCCGAACTGGCGCAGCACGTCGAAGTGGAAGTCGATCGGCCGGCCGCCGATGTCGCAGCCGCCCAGACCCGGGATGAAGGCGTGCCCCAGCCGGTGCAGCAGCGGGCCGCAGAAGAGGATCGGGATGCGCGAGGAGCCGGCGTGGGCATCGATGTCGGCGACGTTCGCGCTCTCCACGGACGTCGGGTCCATCACCAGCTCGCCCGGCTCGTCCCCGGGACGGACCGTCACCCCGTGCAGCTGCAGCAGCCCCCGTACGACGCGGACATCACGAATGTCCGGAACATTGCGCAGCCGGCTCGGAGCGCTGCCGAGCAGCGCGGCCACCATGGCCTTCGGTACGAGGTTCTTCGCACCGCGGACACGGAGCTCGCCCTCCAGCGGGGTTCCGCCGTGGACAAGCAGTACGTCATCAGCGCCGTTGACGGTCATGAATCTCGCGTTCCGTGGAGTAGGTCGGGGGGCCAGGAGGGAAAGACTAATCGCCCTCCACCCCCCTTCTGTAAGCCCGAGTACGGACCAGCCACGTCATGGATCTGTCACAACACGAACCGTTCTCCGGCGTGTGCGAGCGGTCACCGGCCGGCCTCGTGCGCCGGGGGTGCTTCCGTCCCCCCTGAGCTGCGTTCACTCCCGTACCCGCATTGCCTCCCCACTCGCGGCGAAGATGCGGGATCATGTCTGGCATGACCGAGGTGTCCTCGCTCACAGGGCGGCTGCTCGTGGCCACCCCCGCCCTGGCGGACCCGAACTTCGACCGCGCGGTGGTGCTTCTCCTCGACCACGACGAGGAGGGCTCGCTCGGTGTCGTCCTCAACCGCCCGACCCCCGTCGACGTGGGGGACATCCTGGAGGGCTGGGCCGACCTGACGGGCGAACCCGGAGTCGTCTTCCAGGGCGGGCCGGTGTCCCTCGACTCGGCCCTCGGCGTCGCCGTGGTACCCGGCGACGCGGACGCCGAGGCGGCACCGCTCGGCTGGCGCCGGGTGCACGGCGCGATCGGACTGGTCGACCTGGAGGCCCCGCCGGAGCTGTTCGCCTCCGCGCTCGGCTCCCTGCGCATCTTCGCCGGGTACGCCGGATGGGGCCCCGGTCAGCTGGAGGAGGAACTGGCCGACGGCGCCTGGTACGTCGTCGAGTCGGAGCCCGGCGACGTGTCCTCCCCGTCCCCGGAGCGGCTGTGGCGCGAGGTGCTGCGCCGCCAGCGCAGCGAACTCGCCATGGTCGCGACCTATCCGGACGACCCGACGCTCAACTGAAGCGGGTGCGCTTCAGTACCCTGGGCTCTATGAGCACTCTTGAGCCCGAGCGCGGGACTGGTACGGGGACCCTCGTCGAGCCGACGCCGCAGACCTCCCACGGCGACGGTGACCACGAGCGCTTCGCCCACTACGTCCAGAAGGACAAGATCATGGCGAGCGCCCTCGACGGCACGCCCGTCGTGGCGCTGTGCGGCAAGGTCTGGGTGCCCGGCCGCGATCCGAAGAAGTACCCCGTCTGTCCCATGTGCAAGGAGATCTACGACTCCATGGGTTCCGGGGACGACAACGGCAAGGGCGGCAAGGGCGGCAAAGGCGGCAAGGGCGACAAGTAGCCGCCGCGCCGCCGGGCCGTTCAGGCCTTCGAGGCCCCCCGAGGGTGCGCTGATGCGCGCCCCCGGGGGCCTTCGTGCGTCCGGGGCTCTGCAGGCCGGCGTGTGCTGTGCGGGTGCTCTTCGTGACGGCCCCGGTCCGGGGGCTTGGTGGGCGCCGGTCCTGCGTTGCACAGGATGCCTCGGCCGGTCACAGAGTGGTTGAGACCTCTGGTCCACCTCTTGGCGTTCGCGTCCTCGCAGTACAGCCTGGGCGCGGCGATCGGCGTGGTGATGCTGCTGATCCTGCTCGCCGTGACGCTGGTCTATCTGCGGCTGCTGCGCCGCCAGGGGGAGGAACTGTGAATCTTCCGAGTGCGCGGGTGCGCCGTCCGTGGCGGCTCGCGGCGGAGGCCTCGGCGCTGGTGATCGCCGCGGTGGTGGCCTTCCCGCTGTACTGGATGGTGCTCGGCGCCTTCAAACCGGCCGGGGAGATCGAGTCGGCCGAGCCGCGGCCGTGGACGGTGTCGCCCACCCTGGACTCGTTCCGGCGGGTGTTCGGACAGCAGGAATTCGGCCGCTACTTCCTCAACAGTGTCGTCGTGGCGGTGGCCGTGGTGATCGCCTCCGCGCTGATCGCCTTTCTCGCCGCGACCGCCGTGACGCGTTTCCGGTTCCGGATGCGCACCACGTTGCTGATCATGTTTCTGGTGGCCCAGATGGTGCCCGTGGAGGCGCTGACCATCCCGCTGTTCTTCGTGATGCGGGATCTCGGGCAGCTGAACACGCTGTGGTCGCTGATCCTGCCGCACATCGCCTTCTCGCTGCCGTTCGCGATCTGGATGCTGCGGGGGTTCGTGAAGGCCGTTCCGACGGCGCTGGAAGAGGCCGCCCGCATCGACGGGGCGAGCCGGGCCAGATTTCTCTGGCAGATTCTCTTCCCGCTCGTCCTGCCGGGGCTGGTCGCCACGAGCGTGTTCTCCTTCATCTCCACCTGGAACGACTTCCTGTTCGCCAAGTCGTTCATCATCAGTGACATCTCCCAGTCGACGCTGCCGATGGCGCTGCTGGTCTTCTACAAGCCGGACGAGCCCGACTGGGGCGGAGTGATGGCGGCGTCGACGGTGATGACCATTCCGGTGCTCGTCTTCTTCGTACTCGTACAGCGGCGGCTGGTCTCCGGACTCGGCGGCGCGGTAAAGGACTGATGTGACCTCACCGACTTCCCCGATGTCCCAGAGTTCTCCCATGGAACTCGTTCCCGCTCCCCGCACCGTTGTCCCTTCCCGGGGTGACGTGCGGCTGACCGAGCGCTCGGGACTGTACGCCGCCCCCGGCGCCGAGGCCGTCGGACGCTGGCTGACGGGCGTGCTCCGCCAGGCCACCGGACTGCCGCTGCCACAGGAGCGGGAGGCCGCCGGTGCCTCGGGCGACGGCATCGCCCTGCGGCTCGACGGGGCGCTCGGTGACGAGGAGTACCGCCTCGTCAGCGACCCGCACGGCGTGCTGATCGAGGGCGGCACCGCGGCCGGGGTCTTCCGCGGCGCCCAGACGCTGCGGCAGCTCCTCGGCCCCGACGCCTTCCGCAGGGCGCCGCTCCGGCGTGACCGGCAGTGGACCGTACCGCACGTCAGGATCGAGGACGCGCCCCGCTTCCGCTGGCGCGGTCTGATGCTCGACGTGGCCCGGCACTTCATGCCCAAGGACGGAGTGCTGCGCCAGCTCGATCTGATGGCCGCCCACAAACTCAATGTGCTGCATCTGCATCTGACGGACGACCAGGGCTGGCGCATCGAGATCCGGCGCCACCCGAGACTCACCGAGGTGGGTTCCTGGCGTGCCCGTACGAAAATCGGGCACCGGGCCTCACCCCTGTGGGACGAACGGCCGCACGGCGGCTACTACACCCAGGACGACATCCGGGAGATCGTCGCCTACGCCGCCGAACGGCATATCGAGGTGGTCCCCGAGATCGACGTACCGGGGCACTCGCAGGCCGCCATCGCCGCATATCCGGAACTCGGCAACACCGATGTCGTCGACACCGCCGCCCTGAAGGTCTGGGACACCTGGGGCGTCAATCCGAACGTCCTCGCCCCCACCGACCACACCCTGCGGTTCTACGAGGGCGTGTTCGAGGAAGTGCTGGAGCTGTTCCCCTCCGAGTTCATTCATGTCGGCGGCGACGAATGCCCCAAGGACCAGTGGCGCCGCTCTCCGGCCGCGCAGGCCCGTATCCGGGAACTGGGACTCGCCGGTGAGGACGAACTCCAGGCGTGGTTCATCGGTCACTTCGACGAGTGGCTCTCCGCGCGCGGGCGCCGGCTCATCGGCTGGGACGAGATCCTCGAGGGCGGCCTTGCGAAAGGCGCCGCGGTGTCGTCCTGGCGGGGATACCGGGGCGGGATCGCCGCCGCGCGTGCCGGGCACGACGTGGTGATGTGCCCCGAGCAGCAGGTGTATCTGGACCACCGTCAGGACGCGGGCCCCGACGAGCCCGTGCCCATCGGGTACGTGCGCACCCTGGAGGACGTCTACCGGTTTGAACCGGTTCCGCCGGAGCTCACGCCGGAGGAGGCCCGGCATGTGCTGGGCACCCAGGCCAATGTGTGGACGGAGGTGATGGAGGACCAGCAGCGCGTCGACTACCAGGTCTTTCCCCGGCTCGTCGCCTTCGCGGAGGTCGCCTGGAGCAGCCTGCCCGCCCCGGAGGAGCGGGACTTCGCCGGCTTCGAGCGGCGGATGACCGCCCACTACCGGCGGCTCGACGCCCTCGGCGTCGCCTACCGCCCGCCCACCGGCCCCCGGCCCTGGCAGCGGCGCCCCGGAGTGCTGGGCCGCCCCGTCGACGGGCCACCGCCCCTGCGCTAGGCGCCCCTTGCGGTAGGAACCCCTTGGGTAGGAACCCCTTGCGGTGGCGAAACGCCCCGCACATCGCCAAAGAGTGTCAATTCGGGCACTCTTCGCACTTCTGTGCCCTCTTGCCGGAATGCTCCCATGTCCGTGGCGAGATGGGCGAACGCCTCCTAGCGGACCCCCGTCTTCGGCGCTTGCCAAGATGTGCCAGAGTTGCCACGTCCGCCCTGTCAGCACGTACCGTACGGCAACACAGGCGGGTCCAGGCGACACCAGGTGGGAAGCGGGAAGGGGCAGCCGGCTTTGAGCACGCACGCACCGCAGGCGGCGCAGGCCGTCACCCTGCCCACGACTCTGGACGAGGCCGTGGCGGCGCTCGCGGCCATGCCCGCCGCCGTGCCCGTCGCGGGCGGCACCGATCTGATGGCCGCCGTCAACTCCGGGCAGCTCAGGCCCGCCGCGCTGGTCGGCCTCAACAAGATCAGCGAGATCCGCGGCTGGCAGTACCTCGACGGCCACGCGCTGCTCGGCGCCGGACTCACCCACGCCCGGATGGGCCGCCCCGACTTCGCCGCCCTCATCCCCGCGCTCGCCGCCGCCGCCCGCGCCGCGGGCCCGCCGCACATCCGCAACGCGGGCACCCTCGGCGGCAACATCGCCTCCGCCGCGCCCACCGGCGACGCGCTGCCCGTGCTGGCCGCCCTGGAGGCCACCCTGATCATCGCGGGCCCGGGCGGCGCCCGCCGCGAGATCCCGGTGTCGCACCTGCTGGCCGGGGTGGACATGCTGCGCGCCGGTGAACTCATCGGCTTCGTGCGCGTGCCGCTGCTGCACGCGCCCCAGGTCTTCCTCAAGGCCACCGGCCGCACCGGACCCGGCCGCGCGGTCGCCTCCGTCGCCCTCGTCCTCGACCCGGCCCGGCGCGGGGTGCGCTGCGCGGTGGGCGCCATCGCCCCCATGCCGCTGCGCCCCCTGGAGGCCGAGCAGTGGGTGGCCCAGCTGATCGACTGGGACAACAACCGCGCCATCGTGCCGGAGGCGCTGAGCGCGTTCGGGGAGTACGTCGCCGCGGCCTGTATCCCGGACGCCGCCCCCGGCGAGGACGGCACGGTCCCGCCGCTTCCGCCCGCCGTACTGCACCTGCGGCGCACCGTCGCCGCGCTGGCCCGACGAGCACTGGGGAGGGCGCTGTCGTGACCGACGACCAGCACGGAGACCGGCACCGCGAGGGCGCGCCCGGCAGCGGCGGCCGCTGGGACCCGCTGCCGCAGGGCGACTACGACGACGGTGCCACGGCCTTCGTGCAGCTTCCCGAGGGCGGCATCGACGCCCTGCTGTCCGGCGCCGGCAGCCCGCTCGCCGCGCCGGGCCACGGCTATGTGCCGCCGCCGATAACGGTCGCCCCCGCCATCACCGCGGGCACCGACCCGGCGGCCACCGGCACCTGGTCCGTGCCGGGCGCGGGCGCCCCCGTGGACGGCGCCCATTGGAGCAGCCCCGACGCGTCGAACGCGGTGAACCAGCCGAACGGCGGTCAGCAGCAGGCCGGCCAGGACGGGCAGGGCGGCGCTTCCGGCGCTTCCGGCCAGGGTGGTCAGCCCGGCGCGTCCGGCCACGGTGGCCAGGGCGGATACGGCTACGACCCCGGAGCCACCGGTCACTGGTCCTACGGCGACGCGAACGCGAACACCCCCGAGGGCAACCCCGAGGGCGGCGCGCCGGGCCACGACGTGACCGGGCAGTGGTCCATCCCCGTGGCGAACGACATCCCCGACGAATCGGGCGAGTTCACCCGGTCCTCGCTGGTCGAGCAGTGGGGCGGCAACCCTCCGGCCACCCTTCCCGGCGGCGCCCCCGCGCCCTGGGCCAACACCCAGTCCATCGGCCGCCCCTGGGGCCCCGGCGTGCCCGGAGTCCCGCAGGACGACAACGACGCCCCCCGCGACCGCGGCACCGGCCCCGCGCGGCCCGGCGCGGCACAGCAGCAGGGCGAGGACGGGCGGCCCCCCGCCGGCGGCCACACCCACGCGGACGCGCCGCCCGCGCAGGACGGCACCAG